>NZ_JBHVWC010000072.1:0-52952 GCF_042882445.1 Kitasatospora sp. NPDC058218
TACTCCCCGTTGTCTGGGTGTATGGGGGGTTCGTAGTTGTTTATAAGCTACCGCCGCCGGGCCACCCGGGGGGCGCCGCCCCCCGCGGCGCGCCGCCCGCTGCGGCACGGTCAGGCCAGCAGGTCGGACTGGAGCGTGACGACCTGGCGGAACGCGGCGGCCGGGACACCCCGGGCGTTGGTCATCGTGACGACGCCGATGACATCGCCGGCGCCCAGGTAGGCCAGGCAGCCGGTGCTCCGGCCGTCGGCGGCGAGCACCGGGCTCTCGCGGGTGGCGAGGTCCACGCCGTCGACCGAGTCCCAACCCTGGACGGAACCGGGCTTGAGGCCCGGCAGGTCCTTCGGTTCGCCGTTGGCGCGCAGCTCGGCGAAGACGTCCCAGGCCTCGACGGAGGAGCCGAAGCGGAGCAGCCGGATCTGGGTGCGGGTGCCGTCGGAGGCGGTCCACTCCCGGACGGTGGCGGCGCGGCAGACGTCGCGCAGCAGCAGGGAGCGCAGTGCGCCCGGCTCCTTCTGCTCGGCGGCCATCGCGTCGCAGGCGACCCACTCGGCCGTGGGCGCCCCGGTGCTCGTGGCGCCGGGGCTCGGGCTCGCGGACGGGCCGGTGCTCGCCGACGCGCTCGCGGTGGGGCTGCCGGACGCCGTCGGCGAGGTGGTCGACGCGGTGGTCGGCGAACCGGTCGGGAGCCTGGTCGGGGTCGGGAAGACCACCGGGCCCGACGAGCCCCCGGCCTCCTTGGGCGCGGGCAGGAGCAGGTACCGCAGGTCGGCGGCGTGGCGGCTCTTGCTCTCCTTCGGCACGGCCTTGCCGGAGGGCAGCGGCGGCAGGACCAGCGCGGGGAAGGTGTAGCGGCCGTCGCTCCTGGTGGCCAGGCCCGGGATGTCGGTGCGCTCGGGCGTGGTGACGGCCACCGCGGCGCCCGTACCGGCCAGTGCGCAGACCAGGGCGGCCGCGCCCCAGCGCAGCGCCGCGTTGCGCCGGCGGGTGCGGCGGGCCGCGAGCTCCTCGGGGCCCACCGGCGGGAGGAGGGGCGGCACGGAACCCTCCCCGGGGACGGCCCAGGGGTCGGCCCCGAAGGCGCCCCCGGTGGCCGGGGTGGTCGGGGCCTCTGGGGCACCCGGGGCGGCCGGGGGCGCGACGGGCGGCGCGACGGGCGGCGCGAACGGCGCCGGGGGCGCCGGGGGCGTGTCGGTGGAGGCGGCCGCGCTGTCGTGCGGGGTGGCGCTGTCGGTCATGCGGACGCTCCCGGGCTGGCAAGGCGGTCGAGCTGCTGGGTGAAGAGGGTGACGATCTTGTCCTTGGGCAGCGGTGCCACACCCTCGGCGGTCATGATCACCAGGAGGTCGCCCTCGGCAGCCGAGCACTCCAGGTAGTCGATCGGCGCGGACGGCGGAGCGGGCATCAGGTAGCAGTGCGCCTCGGGGTGGCCGGGGATCTCGGGGCCGATGCGGAAGAGCCCGGTGTCGCCCGTGAACACGGCCGTGTACTCGTTCAGCTTCTGCACCTCCTGCTGGTTGAACTGGCGCAGCTTCAGACCGATCACCAGGCCGTTCCCCCGCTCCTTGTAGGTGCGCACCCCGGTGGCCTTGACGTGCAGGCCCTCCCAGTACTGGCGGAGCTTCTCCCGCTTCTCCTTGGGGATCTGCTGGAGGTCGTTGTCCAGCTCGGCGGAGAGCTGGTCCGCCGACAGCTCGACGTCGTTGCCGTAGCCGCCCTCGTCCGGACCGAGCGCGTAGCCGGCCGGGACCGGCAGCAGCAGGTCGCGCAGCGAACCGAAGTGGTTGCCGTTGGACTTGGCGCCGAAGGGGGTGGGCGTGGCGCTCGGGGTGGGCGCCGCCGCCGTCGGTGCGGCGGCGGTGACGGGCGCGGGGTCGTCGTACCGGGTCTCGATGACGCCGATGCCGATGACCACGCCGACCAGCGCGGCCGCCACGGTCGCGCCGGTGGCGCGGAGCAGCCGGCGGCCGGTGGCGGCGGGCGGCCCCGCGGGGGCGGGGACGGGGGCCTCCGCGTGGACCTGTTCGGGGATCGTGGCCCCGGTCACGGTGCTGTCGCTCATACCAGCCGCTCCCACTGCTGCTTGGCGATGTCCTTCACGACATCGGGATTCACCGGGCGCGTGCCGAAGACCTCGACCTCCATCACCAGGGTGCCGCGCTGCGCCAGCGCCGTCCCGAGGTAGTACTGCTCGGTGGTCTCGGCCCAGTACAAGGGCTCGCTGTCGACCTGGACGCCCCCGTTGGCGTCGTCCGCGAACGGCTTGAGGCGGTAGCCGGACGCGCGGGTCTTCGCCTCGGCGGCGCGGTCGGCGGCGTACTGGATCAGCGTGACCCGGACCTTCAGGTCGTCCTTCTTCCAGTTCACCTCGACGGCGCGCCGGAACTCCGTGCTGTTCAGGCTCCTGAAGGTCTCCGCCGACCGGCCGCTGCGCTCGGCGAGCTCGCCGACGGTGATCCAGGTGGGCGTGTCCGGGTAGTCGGCCCAGGCCGTGCCACCGGTCGGAGCGGTCATCAGCAGCTTCCGCAGGTCGCCGTCGACGGCCGGCGGCTTGGGCGCCGCCTCGGCGACGGCCACCGGGTCCACCACCTCGGCCGGGTAGGACGGCGGTGCGACCTGGATCGGCGGCAGCGGGGTCGGCGGCCGGTTCGCCTGGACCGCGAAGCCGACGGCGCCGCCGATCACGGTGCCCAGCACCAGGCCGGAGACCAGCAGCAGCGCCGGCCGCGGCCGGCGCGGGCGGTGGAGGGACGGGGCCGCCTCGGCGGGCACGAACGCCTCCGCGAAGGGCGCGGCGGGCGCGGTCGGTACGGCGGGCGCGGCGGGCAGCGGCGCCTCCGCCGGCGCGGAGGCGTCGGCGGGCGACGGCTCCACGGGTCGGGTGGTCACGGAGTGGCTCCAGAGAGGGGAAGGTGACGTCGGGCGTGGGCGGCGGTGCGGTTCAGCCGCCGGAGGACAGCCACTCGCGCTGGCGCTTCATCAGCTCGTTCAGCAGCGCCTTGTCCGGAGTCCCCTTCACGTCGACGTCGATCGTGTACTGGACGTCGCCCTGGCTGGAGATGCCGGTCATCGACCCGGTGTACGCCTGCTGCTTGGGCTTGCGGACGTAGCCGTGGGCGTTGCGGTCCCCGTCGATCTCGATCGGGTCCAGCTTCATCGTGTAGCCCTTGACGAACTCGCTCGCCGACGAGGTCGAACCGAGGCGCAGCAGGGTGACCGTCACCTCGGCCTTGCCGTCGGCCGTGCGGTACATCCTGCTGGCGGCGTCCTTGTACCCGTACGAGCCGAGGATCCGCATGATGCCGTCCTGGTTGCCGAACAGCTCGGCCACCTCGTCGTCGGTCAACTTCATCCCGTCCGACGGCCCGTAGGACTCGCCGCCGTCGGGGACCGGGAGCAGGAAGTAGCGCAGATCGCCCTCGTGCCGGCCGCCGCTGACGCTGCCCTTGAGGGTGCTCGTCGGCTTGGGCGCGGGTGCGACCGGGGTCGGCGCGGCGGTGGTCGGCGCCACGGTGGGCGCGGCCGACGCGGTGGCGGTCGGGCTCGCGCTCGCGCCCGGGCTCGCGCTCGGCGAGGCCTTGGCCGGGGCGGCCGCGACGGCCGGCCGGGCGTCCGGCTTGCCGACCGCCACGGTGACGGCGGCACTGGTCGCCGTCACGGCGAGCAGACCGGCGGTGGCCAGGGCCACGCCGACGGCGCGCGGCAGCTTCCGCCCGGCGGCAGCCACCGGCGCGGGGACGGGAGCAGCGGCCGGGGCGGCGGGATCGACGGGCCCCGCGGCGGGTACGGCCGTGGGCACGGCGACGGTTTCGGGCGCCGCACCGTTCGCCGGTTCGGCGGCGGACGGCACGTTTTCGGGCGCGGACAAGGAGCTCCCCCGGGGACTGTGGAATATCGCGCACGGGCCCCTCGCGGGCCACCCCCCGTGGCTCTCCAGGCCGACCGTCACGCGTCTCACCAGGAATTATGAGAGTCGCCTGAGACCTGTGCCAACAAAATCAATCACCACACTCCCACCCAATGATCAATCAATCGGACATGCCGTGACCGAACCGCAACGGGCGGGTCGGCACCCGGTGCCGACCCGCCCGTCCGGCTGACCGCCGGTCCTCCCCGATCAACCGGTGCTGCTCACGAGTGCGCGCGCTCGGTCATCTCGACGACCTTGCCGGCGGAGTCGATCGCGACCTTGTAGTCCCCGGCCGAACAGGGGTAGAAGCCCTTGACGTTGGTGGGGTCGGCGAGGCACTCGCCGATGTGCTTCACCAGGTCGGCGACGTTGACGTCCTTGGGCTTGGCCAGGACCGAGTTCAGGTGGCCCTTGGCGGTCGGCGCGAACGCCGCGGTCTTGTCGGCACCGACCGGCTCGAAGACGACGTCGTTGACGCCGCAGGCGGTCTTGGTGTCCTTGTAGACCAGCGTGGTCGTGGTGGTGCCCTTGGCCGGGTAGATCCACTTCTGCCCGGCGGGCAGCGGCGCGGCGTCGCAGAACCCCTCCGGCTCGTCACCGGCACCCGTCGAGGGCTTGGCGCTCTTGCCACCCGCCGGCGCGCTACCGGACGGCGCGGCGGTGGACGGCGCGGTACCGCCCGGCGCGGCAGTGGTCGGTGCGGCGGTCGACGTGGCGGCGGGTGCACCGCCCGCCTGGTCCGACGCGTTGTCCGGGCCGCAGGCGGCGAGCCCCAGGGCGGCGGTGGCGACCAGACCGGCGCCGAGCATTCTCCGGAAAGTGGGCATGACGAAAGAACCCCCGTTTAACGCATGATCAGATTGTGAGGCGTGCGGCGGAAAGACTAGCGCCTCCCTCCCACACCCCCCGCACCGTCAACCCCGGCCCTTCGGAGCACCGATGGCGCCACGGACGCCCCTCCACAGCCGTACGCCGCGTCCGGGCACGCTGGTGACCCGGGCCCGCGCGCATGTCGCACCCACAGCCGGACGCCCGGTCACCGCCGAGGTGCGCTCTCGCCGTCCCGGCCGGGCACTCGGCGGGCACGGCTGGATCGGAAGTAGGCGTTGGCCGCGGGGAGGAACATCAGCACGACAGCGGTGAGCACCGAACTCACGTGCAGCACCCGGCTGGCTGCGAAAGCGAGATCCATCGGCCCGGCCTGCGCCAGTTCCCAGCCGAGGGAGCGGCCTCGGGCCAGGGCCTGGATCGGCTGGATCACCATCGACGCCGTCCCCAGGACGCCGAGGCCGAACGCGAGAGCGAGCCGGGCCCAGCCACGGCCGCGGCGCATGTGCCGCGCGACCAGGAGCGCACCGGCGAAGACCGGCAGCCGCACGGCGAGGCCCACGGCGATCTCGGCCGCGGAGTCCGAGGCGCCGGTGAGCATACTGCCGACCGCCAGGACGGTTTCGAAGGCGCCGGCGGCAACGGCCGTGACCCATAACGCGAATGCCGCACGCACCGGAACCGGCAGGTGCCCGCTCTCGTGCGCTGCGGCGGCAGCCGGGAGAGCGGAGCGGCCGGTGGACGGGTTCCGCTGTGCGACGTCGGACATGGCGGCCTCGATTCATGACGTGGAGTCAGGAGTGGTCGTTTCGACGCTCCCGATCCTCCACGCACGGCTCGGCCGGGACCTTCCTGCTGACCGGTGGATCCCTCCGGGGGTTGTCCCCAGCACGCTGGGGACATCGGCCGATCCTCGTTCGCCCGGCACGGCCTGAGCCGCGAGAGCGGGGCAGGCGGGGGACCGCACCGCTCCGGGATCAGTGCCCGAGGTCCGACGCCTGATGCTCGTAGGCGGCCCGAGCCGCGTTCACGTCGTTGATGTACCGCTCCGCCCAGTCCCGGACCGCACCGAGCGGGGCCTCCAACGTCCGCCCCAGTTCGGTGAGTCGGTACTCGACCTTGGGCGGCACGGTCGGATGGACGGTGCGGCTGACCAGTCCGTCGCGCTCCAGACTCCGCAAGGTCTGCGTGAGCATCTTCTCGCTGATGCCGTCGACGGCCTCGCGCAGCTCGCTGAAGCGCAGCGTTCCGTTCGCCAGGGCGCCGACGATCAGCGCGGTCCATTTGTCGGCGATCCGGTCCAGGGCCGCGCGGGACGGGCAGGGCGCACTGTAGGTGTCGGCCGGCTTGCCGTCCGGCAGCCGGGCCAGGACCCGGCCGGGGGTACCCGGCCGGGGACGGGACGTACGGGGCACGGGCATGCTCGTACGCTAGCCCACCGCCGATGCCGCGAGGGGTGGTGGCCCGTCGCGGCAGTCGGCCGGCCGTTCCCGGCGACGGCCCTTGCCCGCCGCCGCTACCCCACGGCGATGGCGGCGGGCCCCCCGGCCCAGGCCCGCCGCAGCGCAGGAGGGACGACCCGCCCGAACACGTGACCCGCGAAGTGACCTCCGGCCAGAAGCGTGTCCCCGTCCTCAAGTTCCTTGAGGAGCCGAGCGCGGGTACGGAGACCCTGCTCCGGATCGTCGTCGAACACGCACGTCCACTGGTCCTGGGTGATCTGCACCTGGCAGTGCATGATGTCGCCGAGGATGATCAGACGCCGGTGGTCGGCACCGGACGGATCCGTGACGATCAGACTGCTGTGTCCCGGTGTGTGCCCGGGCGTCGAAAGGATCCGTACGCCGGGCGCGATCTCCTCGCCGTCCACGACGAACGCGACGACACCGTCGAGCGGGGCCTGCACCGACTTCGCGTCCGGTCCGGGAAACGCCCCCCGCCCTTCCCAGTGCCGCCACTCCGCCTCGCTCACCAGGTGCCGGGCCCCGTGGAACGTCAGTCCGCCGACCTTCCGGCCGTCAGGGAAGTGCGGAGCCGGAGCGACATCGCTGGTCCACCCGACATGGTCGTGGTGCAGATGTGTGTACACGACGGTATCCACATCGGCGGGTGAGAGTCCCTCGGCGGCCAGGCTCTTCACCAGCGCGCCGGCCTTGAAGGAGGCCACGTCGGGAATCGCGTAGTCGACGGCGCCCAGGCCCAGGTCGACGAGGACGGCCCGCCCGCCGGTGCGAATCAGGAACGAACCGATGCTGACCGGGAATCGGCCGTGCTCGTCGAGGAACTCCGAATGCGTCGCCCAACCGTCCGGCATGCTGCAGGGGAAGAAGGCGGCCGGATCGAGCCATCCCTCTCCATCGGGCAGGTAGGTCACCGTCGTCTCACCGATGGCGATCTGGGCGCGAAGCGCGGGCTTGACCACAGTTCTCTCCTCGACAGGCTGTCACGCTCGGCACGGCCGGTAGGGCGCACCGTTCGCTACTGACTATTGGAGAGCGGCGACACGTGGGGAAGTACGCACTTGCAAGTGCGCCCCCACGGCGTACTACAGCGCGGTCGAGGCCAGGAGCATCCAAGGAGTGCCGTGCCAGGTGGTTCGGGGCCGGCTCCGCCGGGCGGTGGGGGCGGGCGGAGCCGGGCCGCCGTTCAGGAGGCGAGGCGCTTCAGTGCTGCGGTGGCGATGCCTTCGACGTGGCTCGGGGCGTCGGCGGGCCGGCCGGTGAGCTCGACGACGGCGACCTTGCTGCCGCTGCGCAGGACCGCGACCCCGCCACTGACGGCGCCGTCGCCGTTGTAGGCCGGGTACCAGCGGGCGGTGCCGCCGGTGACGGTCAGGGTGTGGGCCGCGCCGTAGTGCCAGTGGCCGGCGGGCTCGTCCTGGCAGTCCTGAACGAGCGCGACGAGCTGCTGCTCCCAGGTGTCGGCCGCGGCCTTGGTGGGGGCGCTCGCGGCCGACTCGATCAGCATGCCGTGGGTGTCGAAGGTCCAGTTCACGGACGCGTACGCGGTGGCCTTGTCCTTGGTCAGGTCGCGCATCGTCTCCTCGCCGGAGCACGCGGACAGCGCCTGGCGTCCGGTCAGCGCAACGGTCGCGCCGACCGGGTTCAGGCCCTGCTGGAAGTCCTCGCTCTGGACGAGGCCGGCGGAGCCGAGTCCGGGCGCGGCCACCGCGGCCGCAGCCGGCTGGGCGGCGGTGACCGGCTGGGCGGCGACCGGGGTGCGGTTGGCGGCGTCGTGCGCGGCCCCGTCGGCGGTGGCCGACTGGGTGCCGACGACGCCGACCGTGATAAGTGCGGCGGCGAAGCAGGCCGCGGCGGCGACCCGGTTGCGGCGAACGGACTTCTGCTGGACGGCCTGGTTCTCGGTCATCTGGTCCCCCTGCTGGTCGGGACGCCTGCTGCGTCCTCGTACAACCGGGGAGATGCCGCCGGAGGAGGGAAAGTTGGAGCCCTGACCGGCTGTTTCACAGCTGTGACAGAGCGGTCCTGACGACGCGGTCCATCGCGGCCGTCCCCAGGCAGGCATCGACCTCCAGCACCGCGTAGTGGTTGCCGCTGCGCAGCACGGCGATGCCGCCGCAGGGCTCCTTGCCCTCGGGCGCCGTGCCGGTGGTGTTGAGGGATCCCTGGTAGGTGCCCATCCAGCTCGCGGTGACGTCCGGGGCGAGCCGCACCGTCGTGGTCCTTCCGTAGACCCAGTGCCCTGGCACTGCCTCCTGGCAGGGCACCTCCTCCAGCAGCAGGCGCTCGGCGAAGTTCTGCGCCAGGGAAGGGCTCCGGGCATCGGCGGCGACCTCGCGGGCGACCTGGTCGCCCTGGCCGGCGGCCAGCGTGGGGTCGCCCGGGGCGGTGCGGGGGCCGGTCATCAGTCCGCGGAAGTGGGCACCGGGCCCGCCCAGGGTCTGAGTGAGGGTCTTCTCGCCGGAGCAGGCCGCGTTGGCGTAAGCCCCGTCGCCGTACCGGTCGGTGACGTGGATCCGTCCGATGCCGATGTCCGGGCTGAACGCCGCGGGTTCCAGAAGGTTCGCGGTCGTCACCGGCCCGGTCGCACCGGTCGCACCGATCGGCGAGGCGGAGCCGGAGGCCGAGGGCGTCGGGACGGACCCGCCGGGCGTCGCGGGAGCGGACGCGCCCTGGGATGCCCCGCCGGCCGCGGCACCCGACCGCGCCGCCGGGTGCGCGGTGGCGCCGGGGGGCGGTGGCAGGACGAACCGGCCGGTCGCCAGCCCGAGCGCGGCGGCCGCCACCAGGGCGGCGACGGCGGACCGGGACCGGACGACGGCGCGGCCGCCGCCCGCGACGGGACCGCCGTTCACAGACCGGTGACCAGGCGCTCGCGCATGAAGCGGCGGGCCTGGTGGATACGGTCCTTGACCGTGCCCAGCGGGGCGTCCAGCTCCTCGGCCACCTGGACGTAGGTCAGGTCGCCCAGGTCGCGCAGCACGAAGGACTCCACCAGGGCGGGGTGCTGCCGCTCCAGCGCGGCCAGCGCCTCCATCAGGTCGAGCCGGGTCCCGGCGATGACGCTGGTGGTGCGCGGGTCGACGGACTCGGGGAGGTCGGCGTGGCTGTCCTCGGCGCGCCGGCGCATCGAGCGGTAGGTGGACCGGGCGGCGTTCGAGGCGATCACCGTCACCCAGCCCAGGAAGGAGCCGCGGCCGCCGTACTCGCCCAGGTGCGTGCTGATGGACAGCAGCGCGTCCTGCGCGGCCTCCTCCGCGTCGGCGTGGTGGGGCAGGAAGCGCGAGCAGCGGCGCAGCACCACCGGCCGCAGCGTGGCCAGCAGGTACTCCATCGACCCCGGGTCCCCCGCCCGGGCAGCCGCCGCGAGCCGTTCCAGCTCGCCTTCCTCGAACACCCGGATCCCCCCGTTTCGTCCCGCCCGGCACCCCACCCGTCGAATGGGAGTTCCGCACTCCACCCGACTCCGGCAGAATGCTGCCACATGCGCAAGCTCGGCCGTTACCTCCTCCTGGAGCGGCTCGGAGCCGGCTCCTTCGCGACGGTCTGGAAGGCCTACGATCCGGAGCTCGACACCGAGGTCGCGGTGAAGGTGCTGGCCGAGAACTGGGCCGCCAACGCCGATGTGCGCGAGCGGTTCCTGACGGAGGCGAGGCTGCTGCGCCGGATCGCCAGCCCGCGGGTGGTCCGGGTGCACGACGTCGGGGTGCAGGAGGACCGGCCCTACTTCGTCATGGACTACGTACGCGGCGGCACCCTGGCGGACCGGGTCGGGCAGTGCGACCCGCAGGAGGCGCTGCGGCTGGCCGCGGAGGCGGGCTACGCGGTCCAGGTCCTGCACGAGGCGGGCGTGGTGCACCGCGACGTCAAGCCGTCCAACCTGCTGCTCGCCACCGGCCCTGCGCCCACCGCGGTGCTGGTGGCGGATCTGGGCAGCGCCAAGCAACTGGCCGACGCGTCCGGACTGACGGTGACCACGGGCACGCCCGCGTACATGGCACCGGAACAGGCCTTCCAGACCGGCGGGTTCGACGGGAGGGCCGACGTGTACGCGCTCGCCGTCGTGGCCTACGAGCTGCTGACCGGGCAGAAGCCGTTCGGCCCGGGCGGACGCGCCACCGCCCTGATGACCGCCCAGCCGACCGCCTCGACGCTGCCGGCGCTCCCAGCCGGTGCGGAGCTCCCACCGCACGTCGCCGTGCTGCTACGGGCCGCGATGTCCGTCGAGCCGGCGGACCGGCCGCCGACCGCCCAGGCCTTCGCAGACGCGCTGCTGGCTCCGGTCCCGCAGTCCCGGCCCCTGGAAGGCCCGGGGTGGCTGACCCCGCGCGCGGTCTGTCTGGCGTCGGGCACGGTGTTCACGGCGACGACCCTGCTGAGCTGGCTGCAGCGCTGAATCCGAAGAGGGCGCCGGCCGCCGACGACTCCCGTCTGGCGGCGGGCCGAGGACCTCGGGTTCCATGCCGCGTACACCTATGACCGCGATGTTGAGCCTCGCGGCAGTCGGTATCGGAAACGGGACGGCCCAAGCGGATGTCTGGGGCGGCTACGACACCCGAGACGGTGGAGTGGGCCTTCGGAGCTGCGCGTCGCCGAGCTGCAACCTGAAGGGCCGCGGCTACGCGGACCAACAGGCAAACATGTTGTGCTGGGGCTTCGGGCAGACCGTCAACGGCGACCCCAAGTGGAACCACCTGGACCACTACCTGGCCGACGGCAGCTACTTCGGTGACGCATACAGCGCCCAGAACTACCTCTGGTGGAACGGCGTGGTTCCCCCCTGTCAGTAGTCGGGGGAGACCTGTCGTGGCCCCGCCCTCTCCGGCGGGCACGACGATGCGAAGCTTGCGTCGACAGGCGACGTCGGACCTGAAGGTGGCGTGTTGGATGCGGATGAACAGGGCTCAAGTGGTCATCTCTGTAGTGGCTTTGGCGGTGCTCGCCGCAGGCTGCAGCAAAGACACGAAGGCGGGCGGTGATTCCGACATCGTGGGCGAGCCCGTGGTCCCGCAGATCGGCGCGGGCCCGGCAGACGGCTCGCCGGTAACCCATCCGCTGGACGGCTACTCGGTAGGGGCCGAGGAGTCCGCGCTGATCTTCCGGGCCATGGGCCAGGCCACCCGGACCTGCATGACCGCCAAGGGGTTCGACTACGACCCTGGGCCGGCGTCGACACCTCCCCCGCCGACTCCCATCGACACCTCGCTTCTGGGCCTGCTCTCCGTCTCCGCTGCGCAGCAGACCGGGTACCACCGGCCGCCCAGGCCAGGAGGCAACGGCACCTCCGGTACGGAGAATCCGTCCGGGCAGGGCCCCGAATACCAGAAGGCCCTGATGGGGGATCGCGGGACCAAGGCCGGTGCCGCCGATCCCAAGGCAGACCGGGGCTGCATGGGCGAGTTCGAACGGCGGCTCCAGGCGGAGGGCATCAAGAACACCGCCTCGGACTTGGTCGGCACCCTCCGTGCCAAGGCGTACGACCACGCCGCCGTCGACAGCCGAGTCCGCGCCTCGCTCGCGGACTGGCAGAGCTGCATGACCAAGCTGGGTTACAACTACGCGAATCCGGTACAGGCGAGTTCGGCGGCCTGGCCGGAGCAGGTGTCACAGGAGGAGCGGGACACAGCGGTCGCCGACATGAACTGCAAGGAGCAGGTGAAGCTGCTGGCCACCTGGAATGCCGTGCTGACCGCCTACCAGCGGGTGTACATCGGCAGGAACGAGCAGGCCCTCCAAGCGGACAGGGAAATCTCCCAGCAGCGGATCGCCGCAGCCAAGAAGCTGCTGGGCCAGGCATGACGGCGGTGGCAGGCGGCCGTCGCCGTGGTTGGCTCCTGCTGCTCGTCCTGGTCCTCCTCGCCGTCGTCGGATTCGTTGGCACGCTCGCCGCGAACCGGTCGAGTACCGAGAGCGGTGAGGCATTCACAGGTGAACGACTACGCGTCCAGCAGGACTGCAGTGACCAACGGAAGGCGATGCTGGTGGCCAATGAGTCCGGTGACGGCTCGGCACTGGCCGACCACGCGGTGGGTGAGCAACTGGAGATCCTGCGTGCGAACCTGAGCGTCCTGACCAGCACTGGGCTCGTTGCCGAAGGGTCCGTCGATCACCGGATCCGCAGCATCACGGTGGACGGGAAGTTGGCAACCCTGCTGGACTGCGTCGACGTTGGCAAGTGGATCCAGTACGAGGCGCGGAGCGGAAGAGTTCAGCCCGGCCAATTGACGAACCGCCCGAGACAGCTGGCGAGTTACACCTTCGCGCCCAGGGATGGCCGCTGGCTGGTGACACGGAGCGAGGTGCTGTCGGAGTGCTGAAGGCAGACCAGGGGTGGCTCCCGTGATACTGCGCTACCAACTCGGGTTCGTTGTCGGCCTATCGTCTCCGCCCCCCTTACGTCTCAACGGCATCCGATAGGTCATGCTCTTCCCAAGGGCACCTTCAAGGAGGAGGCACCGTTGACCACGACGAAGATGAGCGCTGACGACGACATAGCCCAGCCTCTTCCGTCGCCCCCGCCCGCCCGTTCGCGAGCGGCGCGGCGCAGGCGGGTGCTGCTGGGGGTGGCGCTGGCCGCCGCACTGGTGGCAGTGGGCGGGGTGGGGGCGGCGACGCTCGTGAAGTCCCCGGCGGAGCGGGCCGCGCAGACCGCGCCGCCGCCGAACAGTCTGCTCACCGCGCCGGTTGTCAGCCAGGTGCTGACGCCCTCGATCACGGCCCGCGCGGTGGTGTACCCGCCCGCGCAGTACAACGTCGTTCCTGTCGCCGCCTCGGCGGAGGTCACCCAACTGTTCGTCTCCAAGCTGGCCGTGAAGCAGGGGGACGCCGCCGCGGCCGGGAAGCTGCTCGCCGAGGTGTCCGGGCAGCCGCTGTTCGCCCTGCCCGGGGCGGTGCCCGCGTTCCGTGACCTGAAGCCGGGCAGCACCGGCCCCGACGTGGCCGAACTCCAGGACGCTCTGGCCGGATTGGGACACGACGTCGACGGGGACGACAAGGGGACGTACGGGCCGGGTACGGCCGCCGCGGTGTCGGCCTTCTACCGCGAACTCGGCTACCCGGTGCCGGCCACCGGCGCCACCACCCAGCAGGCCGTGGACACCGCGCAGAAGGCGGTGGACACGGACAAGCAGACGGTGGACGGCCTCGCGGAGAGGAAGAAGGCGGGCTCCGCCCAGCCGCCGACGGCGACCACTGCGCCGCCGGCCCAGCTGCCGCCCCCGTCCGGTGATCTCGACCAGCAACTCGCCAACGCGAAGAAGCAGTTGGCAGCCGACCAGGCCGCCCTCGCCAGGGCCAGGGCCGCCAACGGCCCGATGGTCCCGGCCGCCCATGTGCTGTTCCTGCCTGCCCTCCCCGCGACCGTCACCGCCGTCAACGGCGCGGTCGGCTCGCCGGTCTCGGGCACCCTGCTCTCACTCACCAGCGGCGGCCTGGCCGCCACCGGGCAGCTCACCCCGTCCCAGGCGGCGGGCGTGCAACCGGGCATGGCCGTCGAACTGCTCGCCGAGGACACCAGCATCACCGTCCCCGGCACCGTCGCCGAGGTCGGCGCCCCGACCAGCACTCCCCCGGCGGGCAGGGTCATCACCCTCGGCGGCGCGGCGGGCGGCGGCAAGGGCGGCCCCGACGGCGGCGGAGCCCCCAACGGCCAGCCCGGCCAGCCCAACGGCCAACCCGGCGGACAGAGCTACGTCCCGGTGACGATCACCCCGAGCACCCCGCTGCCCGCCGCGATGAGCGGCAAGAACGTCCGGCTCACCGTCCTGAAGGCCAAGGCGGGCGCCCCCGTCACCGCCGTGCCGATCGCCGCGGTCTCCACCGACGCGGCCGGCCGGACATCCGTCACCACGGTGGACGCGGCCGGGAACCGCATCACCGTCCCGGTGACCACCGGCGTCACCGCGGACGGCCTCGTGGCCGTCGCCCCGGCACAGGGCGCGAACCTCAAGGCCGGCGACCAGGTGGTGGTCGGCAAGTGACCGAACCCGCCACCGAGGCCGGCGACGAGCCCGTGATCGCCCTGTACGGCGTCGGCCGCACCCACCTCGGCCGCCCGCCCGTGGTCGCGCTGCGCCCCACCGACCTGACCGTCCGCCGCGGCGAGTACCTGGCCGTCACCGGCCCGTCCGGCTCCGGCAAGTCCACCCTGCTGCACCTGCTCGGCCTGCTCGACACCCCCACCACCGGCCGCTACGAACTGGACGGCATCGACACCGGCGGCCTGCGCGACAAGGACCGCTCGACGCTGCGTGGGCGCCGGATCGGCTTCGTCTTCCAGTCCTTCCACCTGCTGTCGCACCGCACTGCCGAGGAGAACGTCGCCCTCGCCCAGGTCTACAACCGCACCCCGCGCCGCGCCCGCGGCGCCGCCGCCGTGGACGCGCTGCGCCTGGTCGGCCTCGGCCACCGGACGGACGCCCTACCCGGCACCATGTCCGGCGGCGAGCGCCAGCGGGTGGCGATCGCCCGCGCCCTGGTGAACCGGCCGAGCCTGCTGCTCTGCGACGAGCCGACCGGCAACCTGGACTCGGCCAACGCCGGGGCGGTGCTCGTCCAGTTCGACGCACTGCACGAGCAGGGCTACACCCTGGTCGTCATCACCCACGACCCTGCCGTGGCAGCCCGCGCCCAGCGCCGGGTGAGCATCCACGACGGCGTGCTCAGCGAGGCGGGAGCACCCGTCCGGTGATCCGCATCCGACGACGCGGCGGAGCCGTGCTCCCCGAGCCACCCTCCCACCTGAGCGCGCGCGACCTGCTCTCCGAGGCTCTCTCCGGCATCCTCCAGCGCCCGGGCCGCTCGGTGCTCACCATGCTCGGCACGGTGCTCGGCATCGGCGCCTTCGTCGCCGTCCTCGGCCTCACCGCAACCGCCACCGGCCAGATCGGCGAGCGGTTCAGCCTCACCAAGGCCACCACTGTCACCGTCACCGACCAGCCGCGCACCGACGGCGTCGCCCCCGGCGCCAACCCGCCGAGTGACTTCCCCGCCGACGTCGACCACCGGATGGCCGCGATCGACGGCGTCCGGGCCGGCGGCGTCTGGTGGCCGGTAGCCGGCGCCCCGACGCTCTCCCGCCGCCCGGACGGCCCCGACGAGGGCACGGGCCTGTCCGTCCTCGCCGCCACCCCGGGCGCGGTGGCCGCGATGGAGCCGACCCTGACCGCCGGGGTCACCCTGGACGAGTTCGTCCAGAGGACCGCGCAGCCGGTGGTGCTGCTCAGCGAGGCCGCCGCCAAACGCCTCGGGGTGAGCCGGCTGGACGCCCAGCCGGCCGTCTTCATCGACCGTGTCCCGTACACCGTGGTCGGCATCTACTCGGACGTCCAGCGCCAGCCGGGCGCCCTGTTGAGCCTGCTGATCCCGGCGAGTACGGCGCTCGAACAGTACGGCAACCCGGCCCCGCAGCCGGACCGCGGCGCGCAGGGGCTGGTCGCCACCCGGGTCGGCGCCGCGCCGGTGGTGGCGGCCCAACTCCCGCTCGCGCTGCGGCCGGACGCCCCGGAGGCGTTCACGGTCGTCCCGCCGCCGGACCCGCACAGCCTGCAGGACACGGTGACCTCCGATCTGACCGGGCTGTTCCTGGCGCTGGCCGGGATCTGCCTGCTGGTCGGCGCGGTCGGGATCGCCAACACCACGCTGGTCGCCGTCCTGGAACGGACCCAGGAGATCGGCCTGCGCCGCTCCCTGGGCGCCCGCACCGGCCACATCGCGGCCCAGTTCCTCACCGAGTCGACGGCGCTCGGCACCCTCGGCGGCCTGATCGGCACCGGCCTCGGCGTGGTGGCGGTGGTCTCCGTCGCCGCCGCCCGCGAGTGGACCGCCGTCCTCCAACCCGCGACCACCCTGCCCGCCCCGCTCATCGGCACAGTCGTCGGCCTCCTGGCCGGCCTCTACCCGGCCCTGCGCGCCGCCCGGACGGACCCGCTGAAGGCACTGAGGAGCACATAGGCGGGGGCGACGGCATGTCCCGCGCCTGTGGGAAGGACTTGACTCCGTCGACCGGGCCGGGTCGGGGCACGACTACGGGTCGGCTGAGGACACGCCGGTCCTGTTGCACCGATGCGCAGGGCCGGACATCGAGGACGCGCAGGAAGCAACTGCAGACCTGGGGACGCGACAGCCGAGTCTCGATGCCTGTCCGCCAGTGTCCGATCGGCCACTGGCGGACAGGTTGCTCCATGTCGGTCGGCGGCGCGAACCACGTGGAGCGGGCCCGGCTCAGCCGAGTTGGGCGAGGCCCTCGGTGGCGATCCGCTCGAACACGGCGAGATCGTTCGCGAAGATCGAGTCCGGCACCGGCCAGTGGATGACCAGCTCGGTGATCCCCAGCTCCCGGTACGTGCCCGCCCAGTCGACGAAGGCGTCCAGCGACTGCAGCGGCTTCTCCGCCGTCGAGCCCTGGAGCAGCACCTTCTCCAGCGTCGCCACGTCCCGGCCGGTGGCCTCGCAGGCCGCCGTCAGCTTCTCGATCTGCTGCGCGATCACCTCGGGCGCCTGCTCCACCGGCACCTCCGCCGGCCCGCGCGGGTCGCCGTACGTCACCCAGCCCTGCCCGTACTCCGCCGCCAGCTTCAGCCCGCGCGGCCCGGTCGCGGCCACGTAGAACGGCACCCGCGGGGTCTGCACGCAGCCGGGGATGTTCCGCGCCTCGACCGCCGAGTAGTACGTCCCCTCGTGCGTGGTGGAATCGGTGCGCAGCAGCTCGTCCAGCAGTGGGAGGAACTCACCGAAGCGGTCTGCCCGCTCCTTCGGCGACCACGCCTCCTGGCCCATCGCCGTGGCGTCGAAGCCCGTCCCGCCTGCCCCGATCCCCAGCGTGACCCGCCCGCCGGACACATCGTCCAGCGTGATCAACTCCTTGGCGAGCGTGACCGGGTGGCGAAAGTTGGGCGACGTTACGAGGGTTCCCAGCCGGAGCCGCTCAGTCGCTGTCGCTGCTGCCGTCAGGGTCGGGATCGACCCGAACCACGGCTCGTCTCGGAACGACCGCCAGGAGAGATGGTCGTAGGTGTATGCGGCGTGGAATCCGAGGTCCTCGGCCCGCCGCCAGATCTTCTGTCCCTCGGCCCATCGGTGGATGGGGAGGATCACGGTGCTCAGACGCATGCCATCGACCCTAGCCGGACGCGCTGGCCGGGCGCCGGCACGCGCCACTCAGGACGTGGCATGTCCACGCCGTCCGGCCGGCTTGATGAACGGGAACCGGCGGTTGGATACGGCCGAGGGCTCGTTCGCACTGAAGCGGATCACCGAGCTGGTGATCCACTGGCCGGTGCCGGACTCGATCTTCGAGAACGACCTGGCCGTGTTCGAGCGGATCGCCACCGAGGGCCTCGCCCAGCTCGGCTGAGTCCGGTCGACGCGCCCGGCCGCCGGCCGGTCACCCCTCGTGCGGTGGCCGGCCGGCGGCCGTCACGGGTGCGGGCGGGTGCGCTGGTTGGGGACGTGCAGGGTCGGGGCCGGGGTGGTGCGCCGGGCCAGGTCGGCGAGGGTGTCGAAGATGATGTCGCCGATCAGGACCGGGTCGCGCGTCTCGCGCGGGGCATCCGGCGTGGTGGTCGGTGGGCGCTCGTCTTGGGCGTGGCGAGTTCGCATGGCTCTTCCTGCCGACGGGGTGGCCGAGGACAGTCATGCCCGGGAACCGGAAGCAGGACACCCGGGACGGGGGCGAATCGGCCGGAAAGGACGGCTCGGGGGCCGAAACACGGTGTGCAGGCGGCCGCTTACGGCGATCGGATACGGGCCGGGGGTATTGTCTCGCCCGTGACGGCGGACAGCGGGCGCGGAGGCGGGGCAACGGCCCGGCTGCTGCTGCTCTGCGGGCTGCTGGCCGGGCTCTTCCTGATGCACGGCTCGCCCACGGCGGCGGGCGGCTGCCACGAGCCCGCGACCGTGACGGCGCCGACGGGCCACGGCGCGCACGGCGCCCCCGTCGACGGCCCGAGCCTGGACGGGGGGCGGGCCCCGGGCGGGGGTCCGCAAGCCGTCTCCTGCGTGTCGAACCGGGACCGTGAGGACGCCGGCCTCCCCCTCGCCGCGCCGCCCGCGACCGGGGCGGCGGCCGTGCTGCCCGAGGTGCGGCAGCTCTCGGCGCCGCAGGGGCGGCGGGCCGCCGGTCCACGGGCACCGCCGGACGCCGGACGCCGACTGCTGCTCCGGGTGTGCGTCGCACGGACGTGACCGGGCCCGCGCCGGACGCCCCAGCGAAGGGGCCCCGGGCGCGCCGCGTCCTGCCCGCACACACCGGAAGAGAACCGACCAGATGTCCCTCAACACCCGTACCCGTACCCGCGCCCGCGCCCTGGCGCTCACCGCCGGCGCCGCCATCCTCGCCCTCACCCTGACCGCCTGCGGCTCCCACCCGGCGGGCGGCACCGGCGGCACGGACGGCATGGCCGGGATGGACCACGGCGCGAACAGCGCGGCCACCGGCACGCCGTCCACCGCGGCCGACGGCCACCAGGGCCACCAGATGCCCGGCACCGCCACCGGCACCGGCACCACGGCGGAGGCCGCACCCCCCGCCGAGCGGAACGGCTACCGCCTCACCCCGGCCGCCGGGACGCTCACCGCCGGCGCCCCCGCCGAGTACCGCTTCACCGTCACCGGCCCGGACGGCAGGCCCGTCACCGCGTTCGAGACCGACCAGACCAAGCGGATGCACTTCTACGCGGTCCGCTCGGACCTCACCGGCTTCCAGCACCTGCACCCCGAGATGGCCGCCGACGGCACCTGGACCGCCCCGCTGGCCGCCCTCACCGCCGGCAGCTGGCGCGTCTACGCCTCGTTCATCCCGGACAGCGGCGCCGGAAAGGGCACCGGCCTGGTGCTCAGCCGGACGCTGGACGTCCCCGGCGAGGGCGCGGCGGCCACCGCCGAGCTGCCCGCCGCCACCGGCACCGCGACCGTGGACGGGTACACCGTCACCGTCGAGGGCGCCCCGGTCGCCGGGCGGGCGGGCGAGCTGAAGGTCACGGTCGCCCGGGACGGCAGGCCGGTGACCGACCTCCAGCCGTACCTGGAGACCTTCGCCCATCTGACCGCCTTCCACGCCGGCGACCAGGCCTTCGCCCACCTCCACCCGCAGGCACGGGCCGAGGCGGGCAGCACCGGCGGCCCGACCCTGTCCTTCCACGCCGAGCTGCCGGCCGCCGGGCAGTGGCGGCTCTTCCTCCAGTTCCAGACCGGTGGCACGCTGCACACCGTCGCCCTGACCCTCCCGGTCGCCCCGCGGTAGGCGGACCGGGTCGTCGTCGGGAGGTCGCCGTCGCAGCGGTGACCTCCCGACGGCGGTAGGCGAAGATGGACCGGTGACCACTCCCCGCGCCACCCCCCGCCTGATCGCCACCGACCTGGACGGCACGCTGCTGTGCGGCGGCGGTACCGTCTCCGAGCGCACCGCCGCCGCGCTGGCGGCCGCCGAGGCGGCCGGGGTCCAGGTGGTGTTCGTGACCGGGCGGCCGCCCCGCTGGATGCAGCAGGTCAGCCGGCACATCGGCGGCCACGGCGTGGCGATCTGCTCGAACGGCGGCGCGGTGGTCGACGTGCGGCGCGGCGAGCTGCTGGAGTCCTCCCCGCTCGACGCGGAGGCCGCGCTGGCGGTGGTGGCGGCGCTGCGGGCGAAGCTGCCCGGTACCGCGTTCGCCTTCGAGTACCCGGCCGGGTTCGCCCGCGAGCCCGGCTACGAGGTGCGGATGTGGGGCCAGGACGAGAACCATCCGATCGGCCCGGCCGAGGAGCTGCTCGGCACCGGCGGTCCGGTGCACGGCCTGTTCAAGCTGCTGGCGAAGCACCCGGACCTCGACCCCGACAAGCTGCTCTCGGTGGCCCGCGAGGCGGCCGGGCACCTGGCCGAGATCACCCGGTCCGCGCCGATCCCGCTGCTGGAGATCAGCGCGCCCGGCGTCACCAAGGCGAGCACGCTGGCCCGCTGGTGCGCCGGGCGCGGGATCGACCGGAGCGAGGTGGTGGCCTTCGGCGACATGCCGAACGACCTGGAGATGCTGGCCTGGGCCGGCACCGCGTACGCCGTCGCCAACGCGCACCCGCAGGTGCTGGCGGCGGTGCCGCTGCACACGGTGAGCAACGAGCAGGACGGCGTCGCGGCGGTGCTGGAGCGGCTGCTCGGCCACTGATCCGCGGCGGTCGCTGATCTGCGGCGGTCACTGATCCGCGGCGGCGAAGAGGCCGGGAAACCGGTCGGGCCGGGCCGGGGCGGCGGGCTGCCGCTCCGACCCGGCCCGACCCGGACCGGCAGTCCGCCTACCCGAAGCGGCCGTTGACGTAGTCCGAGGTCCGCTGGTCCCGCGGGTCGGTGAACAGCTGCTCGGTCGGCCCGGCCTCGACGATCCGCCCCGGGGTGTCGTGGGTGGCCAGGAAGAACGCGCAGGACTGCGAAACCCGCTGCGCCTGCTGCATGTTGTGGGTCACGATCACGATGGTGAGCCGCCCCCGCAGCTCGGCGATGGTCTCCTCGACCCGGCGGGTGGAGGTGGGGTCGAGCGCCGAGCACGGCTCGTCCATCAGCAGGATGTCCGGCGAGACCGCCAACGACCGTGCGATGCACAGCCGTTGCTGCTGGCCGCCGGAGAGCGAGCCGCCCGGGGTGTGCAGCCGGCTGGCGACCTCGTCCCAGAGGCCGGCCCGGCGCAGGCTGCTCTCCACCAGGTGCTCGCGCTCGTCCCGGGACACCTTGATGCCGGCCAGCTTCAGCCCGCTGGAGACGTTGTCCTGGATGGACATCGCCGGGAAGGGGTTGGGCCGCTGGAAGACCATCCCGATCCGGCGGCGCACGTCGGCCGGGCGCCGGCCGGGCCGGTACACGTCGTCGCCGTCCAGCAGCACCTCGCCGGCCAGCGCGGCGCCGCGCACCATCTCGTGCATCCGGTTGAGGATCCGCAGGTAGGTGGACTTGCCGCAGCCGGAGGGGCCGATCAGCGCGGTGACCTCCCCGGCGGGCATGCCGAGCGAGACCCGCTCCAGCACCTTGTGCGAGCCGAACCAGGCGGAGACGTCCCTGGTCTCCAGGCCGGCCAGCGGGGCGCCGGCGGCGTCCACCGGGTGGACGGGCGGCAGTGTCAGCGTGGTCTCGCTCGCGGAGCCGCCCCGGTCGTGCTTGGCGAACTGGTCGAGCAGGGGTGTGTCGGTCATCGGTACGTCCGTCATCGGTACGGTCCTCCGGGCGCGCTTCAGTAGAGGTTGGGCAGCAGGGCGGCGGCGTTCTCGTACACGGCCCAGAGGATCGCGGCGATCACCGGCGCGATGCTGAGCCAGGCGGCCGAGCGGCGCCAGAACCGGGTGAGCAGGATCGCGGCGACCACCGCGCCCAGCAGCCCGAGCGACCACAGCTGCAGCGTGGCCAGCGCGCCCTTGTCGGCGGCCAGCGCCTTGTCGTAGGGGACGGTGGCGGGCCGCCCGCCGGGGTTGACCTCCGGGTCGCCGTCCAGCCGGGCGCCGATCAGCACCGTCGAGCCGGGGATCCAGTCGGAGTCCCCGGTGACCAGCACCAGCCGGTTGCGGACCGGGTCGCTGATCGGGTGGTCGCCGTCCCCGTACACGTTGACGGTGTAGGTGAACTTGCCCTGCCCGGTGGTCGCCTCGATCTTGTCGCCGACCCGGAGCTTGGACAGTTCGGCGAACGGTGCGCCGAAGGTCGCCCCGCGGCCGAACACCACGGCGACCCCGGTCTGCCCGGGCAGCGCGGTGTCCCGGCGGTGGCCGGGCCCGCGCATGAGGTCCCGGCCGGTGGTGCCCTCCACCACGACGGCCTGGTGCAGGCCGATCGCCGGGATGTCGAGCAGCGCGACGGGATCCCCGTCGGCGGCGGCGCCGGTCGGGGCGACCGCCTTGGCCAGCTGGTCCCGGAAGGTCTTGAACGCGGTCGACTGGTAGTGCTGCTGCTGGAGGTGGGAGAGCGTGAAGAGGTACCCGACGAACCCCATCGTGAGCGCCGCCAGCAGGCTGACCGCCCACGCCCCCTGGAGGAACCGCCGCCGGGTCGGGCCGGCGGCACCGGGGCCCGCGCCGGCCGCCTTGCGGGCCGGGGCGGGCGCCGCGGAGGCCGGCGCGGCCGGGGTGTCCGGGGCGGGGGGCGCCGGCTTCTCCAGCGCCGTGGCGGTCACGACCGGCCGCCGGCGGAGTTGCGGCGCCGCAGCAGACGGCGGCCGAGCAGCGGCGGGACGAGCACGACGGCGAGCAGTTCGAGCGCGGTCAGGGTGGACAGCATCCAGTCGTCCGGCCGCCCGTCGACGGCGACCACGTTGGCCGTGACCTCCCCGGCGGTGGTGTTGCGGCCGCGGGCGACCACCTGGCCGGTCTGCGGGTCGATGACGTCCTCGGCCGCGGCCTGGTCGCCCTCGCCGCCGGTGCCCGCGGCCGGGTCGCCCGCGCCGGGCTGGTCGGCCGCGCCACCGGTGCCGCCCGCGGCGGTGCCCCCGGTACCCGCCGCGCCGCCGGTGCCCCCGGCGCCCCCGGACGTTCCGCTGCCCGTGCCGCCGGCCGACGGGGTCTTCCCCGTTCCCCCGCTCGCGCTGCCGCCCGTCCCGCCGCCGGCGGAGCCGGTGCCGGTGGCGGTGCCGCCCGTACCGGAGCCCGAGCCGGACCCGGTCTTGCTCCCCTGCCCGCCCTGCGCGGGGCAGTCCAGCGGCGTGCCCTTGGCGTCACAGGCGCTGGGCTGCGGGGCGTTGTCCAGCACGGTCAGCCGGCCGGCCGAGTTGAAGGTCGGGTTGGCGCAGTTGGCCAGGGTGTCGGCGTCGACCGGGCTGGCGTTGCCGGGGATGTGCTGGGTCTGCAGCAGGCCGCCGCGGACCAGGTTGCGCGGGATCGGGGAGTAGCCGAGGCCGTCCGCCTCGCCCTGGCCCTCGCAGAGCACGTAGGCGAGGAAGCGGCTGAGGGCGCTGCCCTTCTCGTTGGTGAACCGCGGCGGCGGCGGCAGCGCCGCCCCGGCCCGCGGCACGATGAGGTAGCTGTAGCTGGAGAGCGGGTACGACCTCGGGTCGTTCATCGTGTAGACGCCGTCGAGGTTCTGCTGGAGGTAGTCCGGGTCGCCGGCGGGGGTGTTGTCGTCCACGCCGCGGATCTTGGCGGCGGTGAGCGCGACGGCGACGTTGGAGGCGGTCGGCAGCGTGTAGTAGCCGGCCGGGTTGAGCACCTTCACGACCGGCCAGTTGCTGCGCTTGGCGAAGGCGTACTCGTCGTAGCCGATGGTGCCGAGGCCGGCCGGGGCCTTGATGTAGCCGGCCACGACGTCGGAGCCGTTCTGCGCGGTCATCCGGCCCGACTTCGGGAAGAACTCGGTGTAGTCGCCGCAGCTGACGCCGTTGACGCTCTTGCAGTACTCGTCCCACTGGGCCTGGTGGGTGTGGCTCATCCAGCGGGTGAACTGGGCGGTCGCGCCGGAGCCGTCGGAGCGGACCACCGGGGTGATCGGGAGGTTCGGCAGCGCCTTGCCGTAGTCCGCGGCGATCTTCGGGTCGTTCCAGTTGGTGATCTTGTTGGTGAAGATGTCGACCACGGTCTGCGGGGAGAGCCGCAGGTCGCGGACCTGCTTGCCGGCGACGACCAGGTTGTACATGAAGGTCGTCCCACCGGCGGTGATCGGCACGTAGGAGAAGCCGTACCGGGGGTTCTCGGCCTTGCCGTTTCCGCCGGCCTGCCCGGCCTGGCCGAGGCCGGTGTCGGCCTGCGAGCGGAACGGCACGTCGGAGGCGGTGAAGTCGTCCTGGCCGATGCTCCACTGGTTGCGGCCGGCCGCCGAACCGACCGGGTTGAAGTTGATCTGGATGCCCTGCGGGGCGACGTCCTGACGCCACTGGTCGATGGCCGGGCCGGCCCAGCTGGAGCCGTCGGCGTTGAGCGCGGTGGCCGCGAAGGCGGGGGTGCTCTGCCCCAGGAGGAGGGAGCCCGCGGCGAGGATCAGGGACAGCAGCACGGCGAACGTGCGTGCCACGGGGCGGCTTGCGGCCTCCCACGACATGGGAACTCCTCTGGTACTGAGGGCGGTTGGGCGGGACATCAGTGCTCCCCGAGGGCGGTGGCCACGGTGGCGGGCCGGGCGGCGGTGCGGGCGGCGGCCGCGGTCGCGGGCCGGGCGGAGACCCGGTGCCGGCCCCGGACGGAGGCCTCGACACCGGTGGCGGCGCGGTCGATCCGGCGCTTCTGGCGGCGCGTCAGCTGGCCCGGCTTGCGGCCGCCGACGACGCGGGCGGTGACGAACAGGACGAGCACCACGATCATCAGGGTCAGCGCGGCGGCGAAGGCGCGCGCGATCATGTCGGGGTAGGGCTGCTTGACGTAGTTCCAGATGTACAGCGGCAGCGAGACCTGGTGCTCGCTGAACGGATTGCCGTTGAACTGCGAGGTGAAGCCCGAGGTCAGCAGCACGGGGGAGGTCTCGCCGACCCCGCGCGCCATCCCGAGCACCACGGCCGTCACCAGACCGGGGCGGGCGGTGGGCAGCACGACGTTCCACACCGTCCGCCACTGACTGCCGCCGAGGGCGTACGAGGCCTCCCGCAGCGTGCCGGGCACCAGTCGGATGACCACCTCGGCGGCCCGGGTGACGATCGGCATCATCATCACGGTCAGGGCCAGCGAGGCCGCGAAGCCGCTCTTCTCGAAACCGAAGGTGATGATCACGACGCCGAGGATGAACAGGCCGGCGACGATCGAGGGCAGCGCGGTCATCGCCTCGACCAACGTCCGCACCGGCCGGGCCATCCGACCGCCGACCTCGGACATGAAGACGGCCGCCGCGATGCCCAGCGGAACGGCGAACAGCGTGGCCAGGCCCAGCTGTTCGACCGAGCCGACCACCGCGTTGAGTGCACCGCCCGAGGTGATCGGGGAGAGCGGGGCGGTGTGGTCCATCGACTCGGTGAAGAAGTTGAGGTGCTGGGCGGCGTGGTACCCGCGCGTCAGGACGTAACCGATCTGGTCGGCGATCAGGGCGACGACCAGCAGGCCGGAGCTCCAGGCGACGACCGAGACCAGCCGGTCACGGACCATCAGCGCGCCCCACTGGAGCCGGCCGATGAGGAAGTAGCCGATCAGGAAGAGGGAGTACCAGCAGAGCAGGAAGCCCTGCGCGCCGCTGAACGGCAGGATCCGCTCGTAGAGCATCCAGTTCAGGGCCAGCGAGCCGACCAGCGAACCGGCCAGGGTCAGGACGTCCTCGCGGGTGAAGCCCCCGAGCCGGACCCGCTTCTCGGGGGGCGGCTGCTCGGCGTCCGCGGGTGGTCCGGCCGGCGCGGGCACGGTGGCCGGCGGCAGGTCGAGGGTGGTCATCGGGCGGTCCCTTCACGGCGGAGCGGCAACGGGCGGCGGGTGACGGAGTGGGCCATGGTCAGTCCGCCGTCGATGCGCCGGAGCGGGACCGGTTGATCACGAAGCCGGCCCCCAGGTTGACCAGCAGGGTGAGGGCGAAGAGCACCAGGCCCGCGGCCATCAGCGCGGAGAGCGAGAGCTCGTCCGACTCGCCGAACCGCAGCGCGATCAGCGCCGAGATCGAGTTGGCGCCGTTCTCCAGGATGTGGCTGATGGCCTCGAAGTTCGGCGAGATGATGAGCGCGACGGCGATCGTCTCGCCCATCGCCCGGCCGAAGCCCAGCATCACCGCGCCGATCACACCGCCGCGGCCGAACGGCAGCACCACGGTGCGGACCATCCCCCACCGGGTCGAGCCCAGCGCGTACGCGCCCTCCCGCTCGCCCTGCGGGGCCTGCGAGAACACCTCCCGGCTGAGCGAGGCGACGATCGGGATGATCATCAGCGCGACGACCACTCCGGCGATGAAGGTGGAGGAGGTGTAGGAGGTCCCGATGTCACCGGTCCGCACCTTGAGGAAGGGGATGGCGTCGCCCAGGTGGTTGGTCAGCCAGCGGACGAAGCCGATGATCCGCGGCTGGAGGAAGAACAGCCCCCAGAGGCCGTAGACGATGCTGGGGATCGCGGCCATCAGGTCGACGAGCGAGACCAGCGTCGCCCGCAGCCTGGTCGGCGCGTACTCGGAGATGAAGATCGCCGTGGCGAGCGCCACCGGAACGGCGATCACCAGCGCGATCACCGCGATCAGCAGGCCGTTCGGCAGGACGGCGGCGATCCCGAAGTTGTGGGCCTGGGTCTGCCACTTCTGCTCGGTGAGGAAGGACCACCCCACCTCGCGCAGCGCGGTCGTGCCGCGCAGGATCAGGAAGAACGCGATCAGTCCCATGATCGCGAAGACGGAGAGGCCCGCCGCCCGCAACACCCCCCGGAACACCCGGTCTCCGGGCGTGGCTGGGGCGGTGATGACGCGGGGAACATCGGGTTCTGGTGGACGTGGAGCCCCGGCGTACGGTGCCGCGGGCTCGGCGGCGGCTGTCATGGTCTGCTCTCCGGCGCGCTCGGTACGGAAGTACTCGGTACAGGGGAGGCCCCGGGCCGTGGCGCCCGGGGCGGAGGACTCGGCGGGGCCGGAACGGCGGCCCCGCCGAGTCGGTGCCACTGCTGGGTCAGGGCCGGCGGCGCACCCGCGCCCAGGTCCGGCCCACGGCGGAGACGGCGCGCTCGCCGGCGGGCGTGCCGCCGAAGAAGAGCGCGGCGGGGCCGCCGATCAGCAGCACCAGGCCCGCGATCACCGCGATCGGCAGCAGCAGGCGGGCGGTGCCCGCCCGGTCGGCCGCCGGGGAGCCGGCGGCGACCGGAGCGGCCGCGAGCGGACCGGCGGAGCCGCTCGGCGAGGCGGTGGGCTTGGCCCCGCCGGTCGCGGCGACCGGAGCCGCCGCGCCGCCGGCGGCCGCGCCACCGGTACCGCCCGTGCTGCCGGTGCCCCCGGTGCCGGTCCCGCCGATGCCGCCGGTGCCGGTACCGCCGGTGGAGGAGCCGTCGCCGGTGAGCGGGCCGCCGGTGACGGAGCCGTCACCCGTGCCGTCCCCGGTCACCGGGGTGGTGGTGCCCCCGGTGCCGCCCGACTCGCCGCCGGTGGACGAGCCGCCGGCGCCGCCGGTCGTCCCGCCGTCACCGCCGGACGGGGTGGTCGGCGCCGGGGCGACCTGGTTGCCCGGCCACTTGCCGTCCTGGGCCTCCACGTGCTTCGCCGCGTCGAGCGTCTGCTGGCGCTGGGGCCCGGAGAGGCTCAGGAAGCCCGGGGCGAGCTTGCCCGGCTCCACGCCGTAGACCTGGCCGCTGTTGGCGACGGTGGTCAGGAAGCGGGTGATCGCGGGCGCCTTGTCCGCCACGCCGCCGGTGGGCACCATCGCGTACTGGACGGTGGTCAGCGGGTAGGCCTGGCTGTCGCGGGAGAAGGCGGTGTCGGCCACGCCGTAGGGCAACAGCTGGGTGCCGGTGGTGGCGTCGGCCGGCATGTCGGCCACCGCCGCCTGGAACCCGTTGGTGCCCGGCTGGACGAAGGTGCCCGCCGGGTTGCGCAGCGAGGCCTCGGGGAGGGAGAACGCCTTGGCCTGGGCGCTGTCCATGATGGCGAACAGCTTGCGGTCACCGCGGGCCATCGGGTCGCACTTCAGGTGGTTGCCGGTGGCCGGGTCCGCCATCCACTGCTGGCAGGTGGACCGGTTCTCCAGGATGGTGCGCAGGACTTGGGTGAGACCGCCGAGGACGGGGTTCCACTCGTACTGCCGGGCGCGCTTGGCGGCCTCGCTGGCGTCCGTCGGGCCGGTGAAGTCCTGCGGCTGGACGGCGTCCACCGGGTAGCCGGAGAAGGCGCCCCGCCGGTAGAAGGTGTTGACCTGCATCCCCCACGGGTCCTCCTCGCCGTCCAGGAACCGGACGGCCTCCGGGTCCGAGGCGATCCACGAGGTCAGCTGGTAGATCAGGTCGGTGGTCCCGCCGACGATGGTCGGCTCGAAGGTCGCCGGTGCGCAGGCCGCGGGCCACTTGAGGCCGCTGGTGGCCGGGAGCTGGTTGAACTGCTGGAAGTCCCGGTCCGCGAAGATGCAGCTGGGGTTGCCGGCCACCGACGCGACCGGGCTGCCCGGCGGCGCGTACGACTGGGTGAGCAGTTTGGCCATCAGCCGGGGCGTCAGCTTCATGTCCCGCAGTTCGCGCCCGGTGTCCGGGTCGTCGACGAGGAACACCACCGAGATCCCGCTGGTCGCCAGCGGCGCGTAGACGTACGGCCGGGCCGGCGTCGCGGTGTCGGGGTAGGCGGTCAGCGCGACGTCGACCCCGGCGGACCCGCCCAGGAACGCGGCGCGGGCCTGCGGCTCACCACCGGAGGAGGAGTACTGGAAGGCGAGCGGGGAGTCGGCCAGGCAGAGGCCCGAACGCCACTGCTGCACCGCCCGGTTGGCCATCTCCAGCCCGGACGCCTTGAACTCCGCGGCCCGGCTGTCACAGTCGGCCGCGGTGGGCGAGAAGGACAGCGGGACGACGGTCCGCTTCTCCCAGGCGCACTGCTCGCCGATCTGGAGGCCGGCGTTCTGGTTGCCCTCCCACTCCGCCCCGTAGGCCTCCAGTCCGCCGTCGCTCGCGGTGTTGAAGAAGCCGTCCACGTCGCTGCTGTGGTCCGCGCAGTCGACGGCGCCGCCGCGCGCCTTGTACGGGTCCTGGGTGTCGCCGCCGTAGTTGGGCTCGATCACCAGGGAGCACGGGTGGGTCGCGTCGCACCCGAGCGAGGGGCTCTGGGTGGCCGTCCACACCTCGATGGACGTCGCGCCCGAGCCGTCCGCCCCGGTCGGCGCGATCGCCATGTTGGAGGGGAAGTCCGGGCTCGTGGTGCCCTCGGCCGGCGCCTTCTGGTTGAACCCCTTGGTGCGGTCCGCGTTGTACAGCTTGCTGCCGTAGCAGTCCGTGATCTTGGGTTCGGCGCCGCGGCACTGGTACACCCGGACGGCGTAGAGCGCCTGCTTGGCGCCCTTGGTGACGACGGTCAGCGGGGTGCCCTGGGTGTCCACCGTCGGGGTGAACCCGCTCCAGGAGACCTGGAGCACCTGGTTGCCCAGCTGCTGGGTCTGGGCGACCGTCACGCTGCCCTCGACGCCCTCCTCCCAGGTGTTCGGGTCCCACACCTTGGGCCCGGTCTTGGTCACCGCGGACGAGGCCGCCGCCTGGGCCTGCGGCAACGCACCGAGGCCGATGGGGGCCACGCCGAGCGCCACCACCACCGACCAGACGAGCGCGACCGCCGGCAACCTCCGGCGCCACCTCCCGCGTCTCTTATCGGGCAGTAGTCGGAGTCTCATGACGGGCACCTCCGTGCGAACGCGCACCGCCGTGACGCGGCGCGAGAGTGGATCAGGCGGCGAGCAGGCCGGCGGTTCCGGTTCGCATCCATTCGGCCAGCCCTACATGGCCGGATCCGGTCGTACCGATGTACGAGACCCCAACGTGACGACTCTGTAGCGGAGTTGGGAACTCCGCAAAAGAACGGCGAGCCCGTGTCGTCGCACGGACCCGCCGTCACACCGAGCCGGGGGCAGGTGTCAGCTGCCGGCGGTGAAGCTCAGCGAGAAGTTGCCGATCGACTGGCCGGCCTTGAAGAACGTGGTGTTCAGCTTGGCGTCCACGTACTGCGCGCCCTCGGCGTCGACCCGCAGGTCGGCGGCCGTCACCTTCTGGGTGGCGCCGGAGCGGGTGATGTCGGTCGTGCCGGCCGGGTCGAGCAGCGCCACCGGGGCGGTGCCGCCGACCGGGACACCGGTGATCGCCCAGCTGTCGGCGCTGAACGCCAGCTCCTTGAAGACCGCGGACTTGCCGGTGAAGAGGTTGACGAAGAGCAGGCTGCCGCCCAGCTGGACGTTGCCGTAGTAGCCCTGGAGGTTGACGTCGCCGCCCGTCACCGGGAAGGACGTGGAGAAGCCCGTGGTCGAGTCGTAGGACGGGGTGGCCGTGGGCAGCGGGATGACCACCAGGCCGTTCAGGGCGGACTCCTTCAGGAAGGCGGTGTTCTCGTGCACCACCGCGCTGCCGGTCGGGGCCGTCGGGGCGGCGTCGGCGGCAGCCGCACCGCTCATACCGGTCACGGCGAGGACGACTGCGGCACCGATGGCGGCAAAGCGGGCGTTGGTACGGGTCATGCTGAACTCCTTGGGAGAGGTGCGAACTTGTGCTGGGTGGTGCGAGCGGTCCTTCGACCGCCCCGACGGCCGCCCCCTCCCGCACTGCCCGGCGGGAGGAGGATGCCGAAGTCGATGGGTGGTGCGCCGGGTCAGGCCGTCGCCCCGCAGGCGGCGCCCGGGAGTTGCAGGAAGCCGTAGCTCTTGATGTCGTTTCGGGCGGTGATGCTCGTGCAGATCCAGCCCGACGGGCCGAAGATCCCGCGCAGCGCCGTGCCCTTGGTCCCGGTACTCGTCCAGTCGGCCTGGCGGACGACGTTGTAGACCACCCGGCCGAACGCGCTCGCGGCGAACGGCGCGTTGATCGTGTTGGTCGTGGTGTTGATCGCCGCGACACCGTTGACGGCGCGCACGGTCAGCGGACCGGCGCCGTCGGTCGGGGTGCTGTGGCCGCCCACCGTCTGGCCGAGGTAGTGGCCGACCGAGTAGGGCACGAGCACGTTCACGTCGTTGAGCACCGGGTCGACGCCCTGGTTCTCACCCGGGCCGCTGGTCACGCAGGCACCGGGGGTCGTGACGCCGATCGCGGCCAGGAAGAACGCCCTGGTCGTCGAACTCGTCTGCGGCAGGTACGGCTTGATCGTCGCGTTCGGAAACGACGGGTTGAGCTGGGTCCAGTTGGTGACGGTGCACTCGTAGATGCTCTTCAGCTGCGCCGTCGTCAGGTTGGCCGGCGCGTTGCCCCCGGACTTGGCCGCCCAGGAGACCGCGTCCTTCGCCATCAGCACGAAGGTGTCCGTGGCCGGGGTGGACGGCTGGCGCGGCAGGTCCATCCGGTCGACGTCCACCGCGCTGCCCGGCAGGTTGAGCGCGATCAGCCCGTCCCCGCCCGTCGCCGGCCGCGCGATGGCCGACGCGCCCACCCGGGGCGTGATCGGCGAGGGGCCGGTCGAGTCGAAGCTGTGGAGCCGGGGCGAGGTGGTGTCGCCGATGCCCGCCAGATAGGCGTTGTAGTCGGTGGAGAGCTGACCGAGCAGCGAACCGGTGGTCTGCGAGCCCACCACGACGATGTCGTCGGGCCCGGGCACCACGGGCGGGTCGGCGGCGGCCGTCCCGGCGAAGACGGTCCCGAGGGCGGCGATGGTGACGGCGAGCAGCTTGGCGGGTGACCTGCGCATGGGTCGTCTCCGGGGGGTGTCTCGGTCAGGTGTGGGCGGTGCGGCCACCGGCGGTGACCACGGGGCCGCCGCGGGGATCCCGCGCAGCCGCCCGGCTCCGGTGGGTACGAAGGATCGGGCGGGTGCGGCCGGCGGCCACGGGCCGAAGCCCGTGGCCGCCGGATGGAGCGGGGTGGTGCGGTGGTGCGGGCGTGATCAGCGGGTGATCAGCTGTGGGTGGTGCTGCCGCAGGCGGCGGCGGGCAGCGGCAGGAAGCCGTAGCTCTTGATGTCGTTGGTGGCGGTGGTGTTCGTGCAGATCCAGCCCGACGGGCCGAAGATCGCGCGCAGCGCGGTGCCGTGGGCGTCGGTGGCGGTCCACTCGGCGTCACGGACGACGTTGTAGACCACGCGGCCGAAGGCGGACGCGGCGAACGGCGCGTTGATGGTGTTGGTGGTGGGGTTGACCGGCACCAGGGTGCCGACGTTGCGCAGGGTCAGGCTGCCGGGGGCCGAGGTCGGGGTGCTGTGGCCACCGACGGTCTGGCTCAGGTACGAGGCGACCGAGTACGGGAAGACGACGTCGGCGCCGAGGAGGCGGGAGTCGACGCCCTCGTTCTCCTCCGGGCCGTCCTGGACGCAGGTGCCGACGGTCGGGTTGCCGATCGCGGTCAGGAAGAAGGAGCGGGTGCCGGAGCTGGCCTGCGGCAGCCAGGGCTTGATGGTGGCGCTCGGCAGCGTGGCGCTGATCTGCGTCCAGTTGGTGATGGTGCAGTCGTAGATGCCCTTGAGCTGGGCGGCGGTCAGGCTCGCCGGGGCGTGGCCACCGGTGTTGGCGGACCAGGTCACCGCGTCCTTGGCGAACGCGACGAAGATGTCCGAGGCCGGGTCGGTGGCCTTCGGGGCGCGCGAGGAGCGGGCCACGTCGACCTTGGAGCCGGCCGTGTTCAGCTCGGTGATGCCGGCGCCGGAGCCGTTCGGGCGGGTGATGGAGGAGGCGCCGGACTTCGGGGTGATGGTGGCGGAGCCCGTGGCGTCCCAGCTGTAGTAGCGCGGCGACGTGGTGTTGCCGATGCTGGTCAGGTAGGCGTTGTAGTCCGTGGAGAACTGCGTCGACACGGTCTGGGTCGTGTCGGAGCCGACGCTCACGATGTCCTGGGCGGCCGGGGTCACGCTCGGGTCGGCGCTGGCGGTGCCGGCGGCGACGGTGGCGATCGAGGTGGCGATGGCGGCAACGGCGAGCAGCTTGGCAGCGGTCTTGCGCATGTTCCTGTTCCTCCGGTGGGAGAGAGGTGCATCGCTTTGCCCGAGCCCTGGTTGGGGGTCCGGGGCCGGTGGCCACATCCGCGCTGGCCGCTCCGGCAGAGCTGATCCTGTCGGGAGCGGCTGTTCCCCCGGAAGGGCCGTCAGCGGCCGCCGACGATTGTCGACTCATCGGTTCGGACAGGTTTAGCGACTGGTCAGCCCGGGCGCGGCGGGGTGGAAAGCCGCAGGTCGGAGGCCGGTGACGTTCTTCTCCAGGTGGCTGCTCGGGGGGTTGCCGGAAACCTGCGCTTCACCGGACCGGGGGGAACGGACGGTCGGACTCCGGACCGTCGGGGCGGGACGCGAGCCGCGGGAGGAGCCGGGGGCGGGGGCGCCGCGGCTCGGGTGCTGCGGCCACGGGAGCAGCCGGGCGGGGCACCTCGGGCGGGCGGCCGGGGCCGGAACGGGCCACCGGGCGGACCGCGGACCGCGGACCGCGGAGCAGGACCGTGCGGGGGCTACCAGGGCCGGCGGCTGTCCCGGCCGGTGCGGCGCAACTCCTGGCCGACCCACTGCAGCCCGGCCAGGAAGCCGTCCACCCCCGCCTGGCACTGGTCGCGCCGGAGGTAGCCGCGGGCACTGCGGGCGATCGGGCCGGCCTCGCCCGCGCCGGGGCGGGTGCTGCGCACCGGCAGCTGGGCGGTCCAGATCCAGAGGCGGGCCTCGGACTGCCCGACGGTACAGCGCAGTGCCGCCCGTTCGATGATCAACTCTCTGACCACTTCCGCGAGTTCGTCCTCGGTGCGGTAGGTGCGGACACCGACGCCGAGTTGCCGCCCGTTGGCGGCCCGCAGCGCCCAGCCGAGGCACCGGTCGGCGGCGGGGACGATCAGCAGGCGCGGGCCGCGCCGCTCAGCGGCGGACATCGGAGGGTCTCAACGGGCCTACCCGCTCGGGGAGTTCGAGCGCGGGCTGTTTGGCCAGCAGCACCACGAACCGCCGGAAGGCGTTCTGGCAGGTCGCGTACCGCTCGTACGCACGACTGGAGCGCACCTCGGGGAGCGCGCGCGAACCGGGGATGATCCAGACCCACCCGATGCCGTCGCGGACATGGGTGATCCGGGCGACCAGACCGTCGGCACCGGCGCGCAAGCCTTCGAAGCCGCGCTCGGCCTCGACGGCCGACTCGTACGCGGCCACGGTGATCGCCACGACCCGGCCGTTGGGAGCCTTCAGCTGCCAGCGGTACCGCCCGTCCGGCGCCCGTTCGACCCGGAATCCCCCTCGCCCTGCCCCTGCTGCGGTGTGACCGCGGCTCGACGCGTCCACTGCTCCCCCAGTCCGGTTCTCTCCGAGACGGGAGTAAAGCTATGTGTGCACACAAGCACGCCGGAAGGGAAGGAAATGCACAACTTGCTCCGTTGGCCGGGAAGTTCTCCCTCGTTAAACTTTCACCGAGTGCACACGGACTACACGCCTGGCCCCCTCCTCAGGCCCTCCTGACCGGCACAGACCGTTCGATAACGTGCGAGAACCCGACGTGCGGGAACCACCGTGCGGGAACCGCTGTACGAGAACCGCAGCGCGGGAACCCGACCTGCGCGACCTACAGCCGGGCGGTCCAGCGGACCATCGTCCCCTTCCCGTACGGACCGGGCTCGTGCCAGGCGTCCCCACCGAGCGCCTCGGCCCGCCGGGTCAGGTTGCGCAGGCCGCTGCGGCGGCCGCCGGCCGGGATGCCGACGCCGTCGTCCGTCACGGTGAGCAGCACCCCGGGGCGCCCGGCCCGGTCGAGCGACTCCGGGTCACCGCTCACCGGGCGGCCGCCGTCGTCCAGGTGCACGGTCGCGTCGATCTCCACGCCGACCCGCGAGGCCCGGGCGTGCCGCGCCGTGTTGGACAGCATCTCCCGCAGTGCGGCCAGGAGTTGACGGCCGGTCTTCTCGCCGACCAGGCTCTCGACCGGGCCCATGAAGGTCACCGAGGGTTTGAAGCCGAGCGCCGCCGCGGCCTGGCTGCCCTCCCGCAGCACCCTCGTGCGCAGGGTGTCCGGCGCATCGCCGTGGTTGTCGTGCTGGAGCGCGTAGATGGTGGTGCGGACCTCCTGGATGGTGGCGTCCAGTTCGTCCACCGCCTTGCCGATGCCGACCTTCACCTCGGGCACGACCGAGCGCCGGGCGGCGCTCTCCAGCATCATCCCGGTGGCGAACAGCCGCTGGATCACCAGATCGTGGAGATCGCGGGCGATCCGGTCGCGGTCCTGGAAGACGGCCAGGCGCTGCTGGTCCCGCTGTCCCTCGGCGAGCCGCAGGGCGAGCGCGGCCTGTGAGGCGAAGGTCTCGGCGAGTTGCTTCTCCGCGTCGGTGAACGGCACCGCGCCGCGCGGGCGCCAGACGCAGAGCCCGCCCAGCACCCGCCCGGCGGCGACCATCGGCACCGCCATCGACGGGCCGAAGCTGCGCGCCAGGCGGATCACCACGGTCGGGTCACTGGACATGTCGTCGAGGTAGACGCTGTCGCCCCGCAGCAGCCGGGAGCCGAAGCTCTCCTTCGGCAGCAGCTCGCCCTGGACGAACTCGGCGGCCTCGCCGGCGGCGTGGGCCACCCGCATCTGCCCGTCGCCCTCGCCGTCCACGGTCGGCAGCAGGATCATGCCGAGCGCCGCGTCCGCCAGCTCGCGCACCTGCTCGGCCGCGACGGTGAGCGCGGCCTCGGCCTGGTCGGTGGAGAGCAGCGCCGTGGTGACGGCGGCGGCGCCGGCGATCCAGCGCTCGCGGCGCCGCCCCTCCTCGTAGAGGCGGGAGTTCTCGATCGCGACGCCGGCCGCCGCGGCGAGGGCGTGCACCACCTGCTCGTCCTCAGGGGTGAAGGCACCGCCGCCCTGCTTCTCGGTGAGGTAGAGGTTGCCGAACACCTCGTCGCGGATCCGGATCGGCTCGCCGAGGAAGGTCTTCATCGCCGGGTGGTGCGCCGGGAAGCCGGAGGAGCGCGGGTCGGTGGCGAGGTCGGTGAGGCGCAGCGGCTCGGGCCGGTCGATCAGGGCGCCGAGGATGCCCCGGCCGGCCGGCAGCTCGCCGATCTCGGCGGCGGTCTCGTCGTCCACCCCGACGTGGATGAAGTCCGCCAGGCCGTGGCCGCCCGGCGCGATCACGCCGAGCGCGGCGTACCGGGCGTCGACCAGCTCCGCGGCGCCGGTGGCGATCCGGTGCAGCGTCGCGTGCAGGTCCAGCCCGGAGCCGACCGAGACGACGGCCTCCAGCAGCCGCTGCATCCGGTCGGTGACGGCGGCCGCCGACTGCAGCCGTTCCGCCACTTCGGTGACCAGCGTGTCCAGCCCGAGCGAGGAGATCTCGGGCACCCGGTGGGGCGCCGGGTCGGGAGCGGCGGCGGGCGGCAGGTCTGGCGTGGGGTCCATGGTGACGAGCGTAGTTTGTACGGTTTTCAGCCGAAGGACGGCGCGACCACCGGAGTGCACCGCGTACCCGGCGCACCGGCCCCGCCCACCGCGACCGGCCCGTCCGCGACCAGCCCGTCCGCGACCAGCCCGTCCGCCTCCCGCTCGCGCTCCCGCATCGCCCGCAGCCGGCCGTCCGGCTCCGCGACCAGGGCCGACCAGGTGCCGCGTTCGACCACCCGGCCGGCGTCCAGGACGAGCACCTCGTCGACGGTGGTGTCGTCCAGGCCGGCCAGCCGGTGGGTGATCAGCACCGTGGTCCGGTCGGCCGTGGCGGCGAGCAGGTCGGCGGTGAGCGCGTCGGCGGTGGGCAGGTCGAGGTGCTCCGCGGGCTCGTCCAGGACGAGCACCGGGAAGTCGGCGAGCAGCGCGCGGGCGAGCGCGAGCCGCTGGCGCTGACCGCCGGAGAGCCGGGCGCCGTGCTCGCCGACCATGGTGTCGAGGCCCGCCGGGAGGGTGTCCGTCCAGTCCAGCAGCCGGGCGGCGGCGAGCGCGGCGCGCAGCTCCTCCTCGTCGGCCGTGGGCCGGGCCAGCCGCAGGTTCTCCCGCAGCGAGCTGTCGAAGACGTACGCGTCCTGGGCGCACAGTCCGATCACCCGGCGGACGTCGTCCCCCGCCACCGTCCGACTGTCCACAGCCTGTGGACGGCCGGCGGCGAGCGTGACCCGACCCGCCGTCGGCTCCACGAACCGCAGCAGCGCCTGGGCGAGCGTGGTCTTGCCGGAGCCGGACGGGCCCACCACGGCGATCCGGCGGCCGGCGGCGAGGTCGAGGTCGAGACCGACCAGTGCGTCCACGGCCTGCCCGGGGTGGCGGGCGGTCAGCCCGCGGACGGCGATCGGCAGCGGCTGCTCCGGCAGGGCCGCCGGGGCGGCCGGCTCGGCGACCGGCGCCGGCACGTCCAGCACCTCGGCCAGCCGTGCCGAGGCGGCCCGGCTGCGCTGGCGGGCCTGGACGGCGAGCGGCATCCCGGTGACGGCCTCGAAGGCGGCCAGCGGGGTGAGCACCACCACCGCGAGGCAGACCGGCGCCAGCGCGCCGGCCTGCACGCCCCGGATGCCGACGGCCGCGGCGGCGGCCACCGTCAGCCCGGTGAGCAGCGCGATCAGCCCGGTGCCGAGCGCCGTGGTGGCGGCCGAGCGGGCGGCCAGCCCGGTCAGCGCGGCGTCGGCGGAGCGGACGGCGGCCAGCCGGCCCGGGAGCGCCCCGGCCACGGTGAGCTCGGCCGTCCCGGTGAGGGTGTCGACGACGGCGGTGGCCAGCCGGCCGCGGGCCGGGGCCTGCCGCCGCTCGGCGCCGGCCGACCAGCGGGCGGCCAGCGCGGGCACCACCGCCCCGGCCAGCAGCAGCCCCAGCCCGAGGACCAGACCGGCCGCGGGCAGGAAGGCGGCCATCGCCGCCGTCGCGGCCAGCGACACCACGGCCGCCACCGCCACCGGCAGCCGCCACCGCAGGTAGTGGTCCTGGACGGCGTCGACGTCGGCGACCAGCCGGGAGAGCAGGTCCCCGCGCCGGAAGGCCGGCAGCCCGGCCGGGGCGAGGGCGGTGAGCCGGCGGTACACGGCGGCCCGCAGCGTGCCGAGGGTGCGCAGCACCGCGTCGTGCGAGACCAGCCGCTCGGCGTAGCGGAACACGCTCCGCCCGATCCCGAAGGCCCGCACCGAGGTGACGGCCATCATCAGGTAGAGCACCGGCGGCATCTCGGAGGCGTAGGAGATGAGGTAGCCCGAGGTGGCCATCAGCGCGACGGCGCAGCCGAGGGCGAGCGTGCCGAGCAGGACGGAGAGCGCGAGCCGGGGCTTGGCGTTCGCCGCCCCGGCGGGCTCCGCCGGCGGGGCGTCGGCGGCCGGCACCGGCCGCCCGCTGTGCGAGAGCCGCGGCGGCGCGTCGGCGGCCGCCGACACCGGGGCGCCCTCCAGCCGGACCACCCGGTCCGCCGCCGCCAGCAGCGCCGGCCGGTGCGCGACCAGCAGCACGGTGCGCGCCGGATCGGCGGCCAGCACCCGGACGGCGTCCACCACGGCCGCCTCCGACGCGCCGTCCAGGTTGGCGGTCGGCTCGTCCAGCAGCACCAGCGGCCGGTCGTCGGCGAGCAGCACCCGGGCGAGCGCCAGCCGCTGCCGCTGGCCCGCCGACAGCCCGGAGCCGTCCTCGCCCAGCGCGGTGGCGAGGCCGTCCGGCAGTTGCCGCACGAAGTCCAGCGCGTGCGCGGACCGCAGTGCGGCCCACAGCTCGTCCTCGCCGGCGTCGGGCCGGTAGAGCCGCAGGTTGTCGGCGACGGTGCCGGCGAACAGGTGCGGGTGCTGCGGCACCCAGGCGATCTGCCGGCGCCAGCTCTCCGGCTCCAGCTCGGCGAGCCCGTACGTCCGCCCGTCGGCGGCGGTGATCCGGACGCCGCCCGCGTCCGGCGCGGTGAGGCCGAGCAGGACGGCGAGCAGGGTGGACTTGCCGGCCCCGCTCGGGCCGGTGAGCGCGCTGGTGGTGCCCGGACGCAGGGTCAGCGCGGCGCCGTCCAGCGCGGGCGCGGTCCGGCCGGGGTGGAGCACGGTGAGGCCCGCGACCTCGACGACGGCGCCGGCCAGGGCGGGGGCGGGGACGGTCCCGGCGGGCGGCAGCGGGGTCTCCAGCACCCGGAAGAGCTCGTCGGCCGCGGTCAGCCCCTCCACGCTGGAGTGGTAGAGCGCGCCGACCTGGCGGATCGGGAAGTACACCTCGGGCGCCAGGATCAGGATCAGCAGCCCGGTCTCCAGGTCGAGCGTGCCGTCCACCAGCCGGAAGCCGATCGAGACCGCGACCAGCGCCACCGACAGGGTGGAGAGCAGCTCCAGGGCGAACGAGGAGATGAAGGCGATCCGCAGGGTGCGCAGGGTGGCGCGGCGGTAGTCGGCGGTGATCCGGGCGATGCCGGCGGCCTGGGCGCGGGCCCGGTTGAACACCTTGAGCGTGGGCAGGCCGGCGACCACGTCCAGGAAGTGGTGCGAGAGCCGGGAGAGGGTCTCCCACTGCCGGTCCATCCGGCTCTGGGTGGCCATCCCGATCAGCACCATGAAGAGCGGGATCAGCGGCAGCGTCCCGGCGATGATCGCGGCCGAGGTGAAGTCGGCGCCGACGACCCGCAGCAGCACGATCACCGGGACGACCACGGCGAGCGCCAGCTGCGGCAGGTAGCGGGCGAAGTAGTCGTCGAGCGCGTCGACGCCGCGGGTGGCGAGGGTGGTGAGTTCGCCGGTGCGCCGGCCCGCCAGGTAGGCCGGGCCGAGCGCGGTGGCGTGGTCGAGCAGCCGGCGCCGCAGGGTGGACTTCACCCGGGCGACGGAGCGGTGCGCGGTGAGTTCGGTGAGCCAGCCGACCAGCCCGCGCCCGACCGCCGTCAGCGCCAGCCACACCAGCGGTGCGGTCAGCTCGCCGAGTCCGGCGTGCTGCTGGAAGGCACGGACGACGATCTCGGCGATCAGGCTCGCCTGGGCGACCACCAGGGCCGCCCCCGCCCCGCCGAGGAGGACCGAGCCGGCGAGGAAGGCGCGGGTGGTGCGGGCGTACCCGAGCAGTCGGGGGTCGACGGGCTTCACGGCTCAGCCCTGGTCGAGCGCGGCGGCCGGGTCGTGCCCGGGGATGTGCTGGACACCGATCCGCTTGCGGAACACCCAGTACGTCCAGCCCTGGTAGAGCAGCACGAGCGGGGTGAAGACCGCCGCGACGATCGTCATCAGCTTCAGCGTGTAGGGCGAGGAGGCGGCGTTGGTGACGGTCAGGCTCCACTCCGGGTTCAGGGTGGACGGCATCACGTCCGGGAACAGCGCCAGGAAGAGCATCGCGACCGCGGCCACGATGGTCGCCCCGGAGAGGACGAACGCCCAGCCCTCGCGGGCCAGCTGGTTGGCCACCAGGGCGCCGACCAGGGCCAGCACCGCGACGACCAGGGCCGCGAGGCTCCAGCCGTTGCCGTTGTCGGCCTGGGTCCAGAGCAGGAAGGCCAGCGCCAGCACGGCCGTCACCAGGCCGAGCCGCAGCGCCATGGCGCGGGCCCGGTCGCGGATCTCCCCGACCGTCTTGAGCGCGGCGAACACCGCGCCGTGGAAGGTGAAGAGGGTGAGGGTGACCAGGCCGCCGAGGACGGCGTACGGGTTCAGCAGGTCCCAGAAGGTGCCGACGTAGTTCTTCTGCTGGTCGATGTCGACGCCGCGGACGATGTTGGCGAAGGCCACGCCCCAGAGGAAGGCCGGGATCAGCGACGTCCAGAAGATCGCCTCCTCCCAGTTCCGCTGCCAGCGCGGCTCGGAGCGCTTCGCCCGGTACTCGAAGGCGACCCCGCGCACGATCAGGCAGACCAGGATCACCAGCAGCGGGGTGTAGAAGCCGCTGAACAGCGTCGCGTACCAGTCCGGGAAGGCCGCGAAGGTGGCGCCGCCGGCGGTGAGCAGCCAGACCTCGTTGCCGTCCCAGACCGGGCCGATGGTGTTGATCAGCACCCGCCGTTCGGCGGTGGAGCGGGCCAGCGGCTTGGTGAGGATGCCGATGCCGAAGTCGAAGCCCTCAAGGAAGAAGTAGCCGATCCACAGGACGGCGATCAGGACGAACCAGACGTCGTGGAGTTGCATGTCGGATCCTCAGTAGTCCTCGGTAGTCCGCGGTGGGGCTCGACGAGCCCGGTGCGCCGGTGGTGCTCGGTGGGGGCTCAGTAGGCGAAGGCGAGGGGCTTGTCGGCGTCCTCGTCCGAGGACGGGCCGCGCAGCGTCGGGTCCTCGGTGGGCGGCCGCTCGGAGGTGACCGGCCCGGCCTTGGCGTACTTGACCAGCAGCCGCACCTCGATCACCGCGAGGATCGCGTACAGCAGGGTGAAGGTGGTCAGGGCGCCGATCTGGGTGCCGATGCCGACGTTCGGCGACACCGCGCTCGCGGTGGTCATCAGCCCGAAGACGGCCCACGGCTGACGGCCCATCTCGGTGAAGATCCAGCCGAAGCTGTTGGCGATCAGCGGGAAGCCCATGGTGAGGATGCCGATCCGCCAGCTCCACTTGGTGAGGAACGGGCCGAGCTCGCGCTTCGGGGTCAGCATCAGCCTGGGCACCTCGGTGTCGCCGGTGCGGAACTCCGGAGCCAGCAGCCATTTCCTGCGGGTGGTCCAGAGCCCGATCACCCCGGCCACGAAGGAGGTCATCCCGAAGCCGATCATGAGGCGGAAGCCCCAGTAGGTGACGAAGATGCTCGGGATGTAGTCCTTCGGGTCACCGCCGTACTTGGCGGCCTCGGCGTTGGCGGTGTCGTTGATGCCGGGTACGGAGGAGCTGAAGTCGCTGTTGGCGAGGAAGGACAGTATCCCGGGGATCTCCAGCTCCACCGAGTTGTGGCCCTTGGAGACGTCGCCGACCGCGAAGACCGAGAACGGGGCCGGCGCCTGGCTGTCCCAGAGCGCCTCGGCGGCGGCCATCTTCATCGGCTGCTGGCGGAACATGACCTTGGCGAGCGAGTCGCCGCTGAGCGCGGTGCCGAGGCCGAAGACCACGGCGAGGACCAGCCCGAGCCGCAGCGAGGTCCGCATCACGGCGACCCGCTTGGGGTCGGCGGTCTCCGGGCGGCGCTTGGCCTTCCAGAGGTGGAAGGAGGCGATGCCGACCATGAAGGCCGCGCCGGTGAGGAAGGCGGCGGTCAGGGTGTGCAGGACGACGGTGACGGTGGTGTCCTGGAAGAGCACCCGCGCGATGTCGGTGAGCTGCGCCTTCCCGGTGACCGGGTCGATCGAGTAGCCGACGGGGTGCTGCATCCAGGAGTTGGCCGCCAGGATGAAGTAGGCGGAGAGCACGGTGCCGATCGACACCATCCACATGCAGGCGCAGTGCAGCTTCCTCGGCAGCTTGTCCCAGCCGAAGATCCAGAGCCCGATGAAGGTCGACTCGAAGAAGAAGGCGATCAGCGCCTCCATCGCGAGCGGGGCCCCGAAGACGTCACCGACGAACCGGGAGTAGTCGGACCAGTTCATCCCGAACTGGAACTCCTGGACGATGCCGGTGACCACGCCCATCGCGATGTTGATCAGGAAGAGCTTCCCCCAGAACTTCGTGGCGTGGAAGTACTTCTCCTTGTCCGTCCGCACCCAGGCGGTCTCCAGCCCGGCCACGATGGCGGCCAGGCTGATGGTGAGCGGTACGAAGAGGAAGTGGTAGACGGTGGTGATGCCGAATTGCCATCGCGCGATGGTTTCGTGAGCGATTGCCAGTTCCACGTCGCCCTCTCTCCGACTCGACCCTGAAGGTCACTTTCCGGACAAACTTCATCTATAGCTGTAGACCGCCGCACAACCAGGCAAGCTTGTCCGCTTGTGAACGTGAACACGTTCACAAGGGTCAGTATCCATCATCCTTACGAGTGGTTTGCAGGCGGGGTGGGATTGACCGGCGATGCCGTGCGCACAGTCTGCGCACCGGCCCTGGCCTGCCACAACGAGCGGCCGGGGCGGCCAGAGAAATGATCTTGGACGATCCGGCGCTTGACAGGCGCCGGATCGTCCGGTGGCGGTCCGGCCCGCTGGGCCGTGGACCTAGTGGCTGCCGTAGGGGCGGGTGATGATCTCCATGCCGTGGCCGGCCGGGTCGAAGAAGTACAGACCCCGGCCGCCGTGGTGGTGGTTGATCTCGCCGGGCAGCTTCAGCTGCGGGTCGGCGTAGTAGCCGATGCCGTCCGCCTCGATCCGGGCGAAGGCGGCGTCGAACTCCTCGTCCGAGACGAGGAAGGCGTAGTGCTGCGGGGCGATCGACTCCGCCGGGACGGACACGAAGTCGAGGGTCACGCCGTTGTCCGTGGCGAGGGGGACGAACGGGCCCCAGGCCGTCCCGACCTCAAGGCCGAGGACGGCCGCCAGGAAGGCGGCGGATTCCCGGTTGTCCCGGGCTTGCACGATGGTGTGGTTCAACTGGACTGCCATGCTTCGAATGCCTCCGTAAGGCACTCACGGGCTACCTCCATGCCTCACCCGGACGGTGACCGACACGCGATGCCGTACCGGGAATCCTAGGTCGTACCGGTACCGACGGGCCAGCCCCCCGAGGGCCCGACGAGCGGGTGCGGGGCCCGTGCCAGACTCGCCCCGTGCAGACGGAACGAGCGATCACCGAGACGATGGCGCGACGGCTGGCGGAGGTCCCGGGCGTGGTCGGCGTGGTGCTCGGCGGCAGCCGGGCGCGCGGCGAGCACCGGCCCGATTCGGACTGGGACCTCGGCATCTACTACCGGGGCGGGCTCGACCTCGACGCGCTGCGGGACCTCGCCGGGCCCGGGGTCGAGGTGGCGGGCCCGGGCGGCTGGGGCCCGTGGGTCGACGGCGGGGCCTGGCTCACCGTCGACGGCGTGGCGGTGGACTGGATCCTGCGCGACCTCGACCGGGTCGAACGGATCTGGGCGGACTGCCGCGCCGGCCGCTACGAGGTGGGCGTGCAGGCCGGGCACCCGCTCGGCTTCTGGTCGCCCTGCTACCCGGGCGAGCTGGCGCTCGGGCAGGTCCTGGCGGATCCGGACGGCGCGCTGACGGAGCTTCGGGCCGAGTTGGCGCAGTACCCCGAGGCACTGCGGACGGCGCTGGTCGCGGCCGTCTGGGAGGCGGGGTTCCTGGTCGACGGGGCGGCCAAGGGCGCGGCCCGGGCCGACGTCCTGTACGTCGCGCTCTGCCTCTCCCGCGCCGTCGGCGTCCTGGTCCAGGCCCTCTTCGCGCACGCCCGCCGCTGGTGCCTCAACGAGAAGGGCGCGTTCGCCGTCGCCGAGACCCTGCCCGGCGCACCGGCCGGGTTCGGCGCCCGGGGCCGCCGGCTGCTCGCCGCCCCGGGCGGCACCCCGGCGGAGCTGGCCGCGACCGTCGCGGACGCCCGGCTGCTGGTGGCCGACACCGTCGCCGCCCTGCGGACGCCCGCCGGGGGCCGCTGACCGGCTGCCGGCCTGCGCGGGCGGCGGCACGGGCAGCGGCACGGCCGGGGGGCGGCCGGGGGGCGGCCGCACCGCCACCGGCCAGGCCGCGCCGGTCCGCCGGATCCGCCGGACCGTCACACCGCCGTCCCGGCAGGCGGATCAGGCCCCGGCCAACGCCTCCAGCTCCGCGAGGTCCTCGGCGCCCAGCCGCAGCGCGGCGGCGGCGACGTTCTCCTCCAGGTGGACCGGCGAGGAGGTGCCGGGGATGGCCAGGATCGCCGGGGAGACCGCCAGCAGCCAGGCCACCATCACCTGGGCCGCGGTGGCGCCGTGGCGCTCGGCCACCCGCCGGATCGCCGGGTCGTCGGGCACCCCCGAGCCGCCGAGCGGGAAGAACGGGACGAAGGCGATGCCCCGGGCGGTGCAGTCCGCCAGCAGCGCCACGTCGTCCGCCGAGCGCTCCAGCACGCTGAACCGGTTCTGCACGGCGGTCACCGGCGCGATCGCCTCGGCCTCGGCGAGCTGGGCCGCGTCGACGTTGCTGACCCCGAGGTGGCGGATCAGGCCCTCCTCGCGCAGCTCGGCCAGGGCGGCGAAGACCTCCGCGACGGACTCCTGGCTGGGCATCCGCCGCAGGTAGACCAGGTCGAGGTGGTCCACCCCGAGCTCGCGCAGGTTGCGGTGGACGGCCGCGCGCAGCTCCTCCGGGCGGGCCGGGTCCTGCCAGCTGCCGTCGGGGTTGCGGCCGGGGCCGACCTTGGTGGCGATCACCAGGTCGTCGCGGTACGGGTGCAGCGCCTTGCGGATCAGCCCGTTCGCGGAGACGTCCTCGTGGAAGTAGAACCAGGCGGTGTCGATGTGGTCGACGCCGAGCTCGACCGCCCGGCGCAGCACCGCGACGCTCTGCACGGGGTCACAGGCCGGGCCGTCCCAGTCGCGGGCGGGCAGCTTCATCGCACCGAAGCCCATCCGGGAGACGGGCAGGTCCCCGCCGATCAGGAGCGAGCCGGCGGCGGAGGCGTGGGCGGAGGTGCGGGAGGTGGTCGTCATGTCCGTAAGCCTCGGCCCGGCTCGCCCGCCGCCCGACCGATCTGGCAGGTTACTGCCATGAGCACCGACCCGATCATCACCCTGCACGGCGAGCAGGAGCTCGTCCGGCGGGCCGGCCACCTCTTCGTGGCGTCGCGGGAGGAGTTCCTGGTCGCCGCCACCGACCTGCTGACCTGGTCCACCGGCGTCAACGCCGCCTTCGCGGAGGGCAAGCGACCGCACCTCGTCCCCGGGCTCACCATGCGCAAGCTGTACACCCGGCGGGCGGTGGCCGACCCGGAGTCCGAACGGCGGCTGCTGCGGATCGCCACCTCCGGCGTCGAGATCCGGATCAGCGACGGACCGCTGGCGCGTGAGGCGATCATCATCGACCGGCGCACCGCGATCCTGGCCGGCGCTCCCGTGCGCGGCGTGCGGACGTACACCGTGGTGCGGTCACCGGAGGTCGTCGACGGCGTGCGCTCGCTGTTCCGCGCCGCCTGGGAGAGCGCCACCGACCTCGCCGACTGCGCCACCCCGCCGCTCCTCACCGAGCAGGCCCGGCAGATCCTCCGCTCCCTCGCCGCCGGCCACACCGACGAGACCGGCGCCCGCGTGCTCGGCCTCTCCCTGCGCACCTACCGCCGCCGGGTCGCCGACCTGCTGACGACCCTCGGCGCCACCTCCCGCTTCCAGGCCGGCCTGCTGGCCCAGGGCCTGCTGGACGAGGGAGTCACCCCCGCCGCCCACCGGTGACGCCCGGGCCGACCGGGGGTCTCAGCGCTGGTGGGGGAGTTCCACGCGGAAGGTGGCGCCGGTGCCGGGGGCGGTGTGGAGGGTGAGGGCGCCGCCGTGGGCGTGGGTGAGCGCGGTGGCGATGGCGAGGCCGAGACCGGCGCCGCCGCCGTCGTGGCGGCTGCGGGAGGCGTCCACGCGGTAGAAGCGGTGGAAGACCCGGACGGCCTGCTCCTCGGTGAGGCCGGGGCCGGAGTCGGCGACTTCGAGCAGGCAGAGGCCCTGGGAGGTGCCGACGCCGATCCGGACCGGGGTGCCGGGCGGGGTGTGCTTGACGGCGTTGCCGACCAGGTTGGTGACCACCTGGCGCAGCCGGGCCTCGTCGCCGAGCACGGGTGCGGGGCCCGGGGCCCCGGTGCCGGACGGGCCGGTGAGGGCGACCGGCCGGGACGGGTCGAGGGCGGTGAGGTCGTGCAGCGCGTCCGCGGCGAGGGTGCGCAGGTCCATCGGCGCGAGGTCGAGCGGGCGCTCCTCGTCGAGCCGGGCGAGCACCAGCAGGTCCTCGACCAGGGTGCCCATCCGGACGGCCTCGCTCTCGATCCGGGACATGGTCCGCTGGACGTCCCCCTCGGTGGGCAGCGCCCCCATCCGGTACAGCTCGGCGAAGCCGCGGATGCCGGCCAGCGGGGTGCGCAGCTCGTGCGAGGCGTCGGCGACGAACCGCCGCATCCGCGCCTCGGACTCGGCCCGGGCGGCGAACGCGGCCTCGATCTGGGTGAGCATCGCGTTGAGGGCTGCGGAGAGCCGGCCGACCTCGGTGCGCGTGGAGAGCTCGGGCATCCGGTGGGACAGCTCGCCGGAGGCGATCCGCTCGGCGCCCTCCTCGATCCGGCGCAGCGGCCGCAGCCCGGCCCGGACGGCGAAGAAGCCGAGGGCGGCGATCAGCACCAGCACCGCGCCGCCGATCGCGAGGAACGAGGTGCGCAGCCGGCCGACGGTGGCGTCGATGTCCTCGCGGGACACCGCGACCATCAGGTAGGCGGGGGCGGGGGCCGGCACGGCGAAGGCACTGGTGGGGGCGGGCGGCCGCTGGAGCGGCAGGACGAGCGTGCGCCAGCTGCGCTGGCCGCGCTGGTCGGGCAGGTCGAACGGGGTGTCCGGGGCGGCGGCGGCCGGGTCGAGGCCGGCCAGCTGCGGAGCCGGGTCGTTCTCGGAGACCGGCTGGCGGACGACCTGCTGGACCTTGCCGTCCGCCGAGAGGTACTGGACCAGGTACTGGCTGGGCAGCGCCGCCAGGTAGGTGGGGTTGCCCCGCTTGCCGCTGACCGACGGCTGCTTGTTGTCCGGCCAGCTCACCCGGCCCGGCACGCGGTGCGAGAGCGGCTCGGCGAAGCGCTGCAGCTGGTCGTCGAGCCGCTGCACCAGCTGGACCCGGACGGTGCCGAGCACGACGGCGTCACTGACCGCGAGTCCGGTGGTGACCAGGACGAGGACGAGGACGAGCAGCCGGACGCGCAGCGAGAACCGGGGGAACACGGCCGGCGGTCAGTTCTGCGGCGGTCGGCGCAGCGCGTAGCCGATGCCGCGGACGGTGTGGATCAGCTTGGGGCCGTGCGCGGGGCCGGAGTCGAGCTTGCGGCGCAGGTAGGAGATGTAGGACTCGACGATCGAGAGGTCGCCGCCGAAGTCGTAGGCCCAGACGTGGTCGAGGATCTGCGCCTTGGAGACCACCCGGCCGACGTTGGCCATCAGGTAGTGCAGCAGCTTGAACTCGGTCGGGGAGAGCGCGACCGGGGTGCCGCCGCGGGTGACCTCGTGGGCGACCGGGTCGAGGGTGAGGTCGGCGACGAGCAGCCGGCCGTCCTCGGCGGGGCCGCCGGCCCGGCGCAGGATCGCCCGGATCCGGGCGATCAGCTCCTCCAGGCTGAACGGCTTGGTGACGTAGTCGTCCGCGCCGGCGGCCAGGCCCTGGACCTTGTCGCCGACGCCGTCCTTCGCGGTCAGGAAGAGCACCGGCAGGTGGTCGCCGGGGTGGCCGTGGGCGGGGCCGGCGATCTGGCCCCGGCTGGTCTGCTCGCGCAGCCGCTCGACCACGGTGAAGCCGTCGAGGTCGGGGAGCATCACGTCGAGGACGACCAGGTCGGGTCGCTCCGCGGCGATCAGTTCGAGCGCCTCGGTGCCGCTGGCGGCGGAGGCGACCCGGAAGCCGGAGAAGCGCAGGGAGGCGGAGAGCAGCTCCCGGATGTTGGGTTCGTCGTCGACGACGAGGAGGAACGCCTCCCCCGGGCCGCCGGCCACGGCGGAGCTGCCAGGTGTGGACACAGTGCCTTGCACGGGGGTTCCGCCTCCCGGTCGGACGATGGCGTTCAGCTGAGGCTAGCCCGGGGAGGCTAAGCGCCATCGATGAATGTTGGATTAACACCTTATCGGGCGGATTTGGGCGAACGAGCCCGCGCGGTCGGGCTGGATGGTGTGCGCACGGGTCGCCGGGCCCCGGTGCGCCCGGTGCCGGACCGGTGTTTTTCCGGGGAACGGTACGGCACCGGGCCGCGATCGGGCCCGGCTGCGGACGCTCCCGTGCCCCGGGTAGGGACAGCGCGCGGCCCGGCCGCCGGAGGAGGTTCGGCCGGGCCGCGCGGACGTCCGGGGCCGCGGGGTCAGCCGCCGGACGGGCTCTGGGTGCCCCGGTTACCGCCGGGCGCACCGCCGCCGCCGAAGCCGCCCGCGCCGCCGGCCCCGAAGCCGGTGCCGCCCTCGACGAGCTGGGTGGCGGCGTAGCCGCCGTCGGCGGCCGGGGTGCCGACCACGGTGACGCTCTGGCCGGGCTGCAGGTCGGCGACCTTGCCCTCCTTGTTGAGCTGGACCTTGGTGGCATCGCCGGTGGTCACCTTGACGGTGTTCCCGTTGGCGTCGGTCAGGTAGACGGTGGTGCCGTCGACGGCCTTGACGGTGCCCCGGGTGAACCCGCCCTGGGCCCCCTGGCCGGCGCCCTGACCGCCCTGACCGGCCCCGCCCGTGCCCTGGCCGCCCCGGCGGGTGCCGTTCTGCCCGCCGCCGAAGCCGGAGGCCCCCGCCCTGGGCTGCTGGCCGGCGGCCGTGGCCTTACCGGAGCCGGTGGAGCCGTGGTCCTGCTGGTACCAGACGCCGCCCGCGAACGCCCCCGTGGCGATCACGGCGCCGGCCAGCACCAGGGTCGGCCACGGCAGCCGGCGACGCGGCGGCGCGGCCAGCTCGGCGGTGACGTCCCGCGCGTCCGGCGCGGTGGAGAGCAGGACGACCTGCTCGGCGGGGGTACGCGGCTCGATCTCGTTGCTCATGGTCTGCGGGTCCTTGGTCACTCGTGGCGGAGGGCGTCGATCGGGCGCAGCGAAGCGGCCCGGTTGGCGGGGTAACTGCCGAAGAACAGGCCGATGGCGACGGCGATGCCGAACGCGCCGAGCACCGACTCGGGGATCACCACCGGCTTGATGCCGACGACGGAGAAGTGCGACCCGGCGAGGCCGGCCAGCACCCCGAGCCCGGCCCCGATCACCGACAGCAGGGTGGACTCGACGAGGAACTGCCCGAGGATAGCCCGGCGCGGGGCACCGAGCGCCTTGCGGATGCCGATCTCCCTGGTCCGCTCGGTGACGGTGACCAGCATGATGTTGGTGATGCCGATCCCGCCGACCAGCAGCGAGATCGCGGCCACCGCGCCGAGCAGCACGGTGAAGGTCTTGGTGGTGGACTCCCGGGCCGTGAGCAGCGAGGCCTGGTTGCCGATCCGGAAGTCCGCCTTGCTCGGGTCGGCGATCGCGTGGGCCGCGAGCAGCACCCGGGTGACCTCGGCCTGCGCGGCGGTGGTGGTCTCGGCGGAGGTGGCCTGCACCAGGATCTGGCTGACCGGGCCGAAGCCGGTGAAGGCGTTCTGCACGGTCGGCAGCGGCGCGATCACCACGTCGTCCGGGTCGGTGAAGCCGGTGCCGCCCTTGGCCTGGAGCACGCCGACCACGGTCAGCGGGGTGCCGCCGACGGTGATCGCCTTGCCGACCGGGTCGGCGGTGGCGAACAGCTGCTTGGCGGTGGTGGCGCCGAGCACCGCGACCTTGCGGGAGCCGAGCACGTCGTCGGCCGTGAAGTACTCGCCGCGGCCGATCTTCAGGTTGGCGGTCTCGAAGTACGCGGGGTAGGTGCCGACGATCGAGCCGGGGCTGTACGAGATGTCCCCGTACAGCGCGGTGCCGCTGGTGGTGACCACCGGCGCGACGGACTTGATCGACGTCGCCTCCGGGTCGCTCGCCAGCGCCTTGGCGTCGGCGACCGTGAGCTTCTTGGCGGTGGAGGCGGTGCGCGAGCCGCCGAAGGACGAACCGGCGGTGACGGTGAGCGAGTTGGTGCCGAGCGAGGTGATCGACTCCTTGACCGCCACCGAGGAGCCGTTGCCGACCGCGAGCAGCAGGATCACCGAGGCGACACCGATCAGCACGCCCAGCATGGTGAGGGCGGAGCGCACCTTGTTGGCGGCCAGGCCGCCGACGGCGAAGCGGAGCATCTGCCAGAGCATCATGCGAGCACCCCCAGGTGCTCGGCGGCCGGCAGCAGGGCGGGCGGCGGACCGTCCACCGGGGCCTGCCGGACGTCGCTGGTGATCGCGCCGTCGACCAGCCGGATCACCCGCTTCGCGTGCAGCGCGACCTCGTCCTCGTGGGTGATCAGCACCACGGTGCGACCGGTCGCGTTGAGGCCGTCGACGAGGGCCAGCACCTCCTCGGTGGAGCGGCTGTCCAGATTGCCGGTGGGCTCGTCGGCGAGCAGCATCGCGGGCGCGGTGACCAGCGCCCGGGCCACCGCGACGCGCTGCTGCTGACCGCCGGAGAGCTCGTTGGGCCGGTGCCCGGACCGCTCGGCGAGGCCGACCAGCGAGAGCGCGGCCAGCGCCCGGCGGCGCCGCTCGGCGCTGCGCACGCCCGCGTAGGCGAGCGGCAGCTCGACCTGGGCGAGCGCGGTGGTGCGGGGGACGAGGTTGAAGGACTGGAAGATGAAACCGATCTTGCGGTTGCGGACCAGCGAGAGCTGCTGCTCGTCCAGGTGGCCGACGTCGATGCCGTCCAGCAGGTAGCGGCCGGTGGTCGGCACGTCCAGGCAGCCGAGGATGTTCATCAGGGTCGACTTGCCGGAGCCCGAACTGCCCATCACCGCCACGTAGTCGCCCTGGTCGATGTCCAGGGTGACGCCCAGCGGCTCGCCGGTGGCCGGGTCGGACGGGCCGCGCAGCGCGTGCACGGTGGCGTCGCCGTGGCCGTAGGACTTGGTGAGCCGGCGGATCTGGATGACCGGCGGTGGCGCCGCCCCCTCCGGACCCGCTGCGATCTGACGCGCCATCAGCGACTACCGCCCCGGCCGGCGCCCGCACCGGACCCGGCGCCGCCGGCGGCCGCGCCGACCCCTGCCACGCCCGCGCCCGCGCCCGCACCGCCGCGGCCGCCCTGGCCGCCGTTCAGGCCCGGGAAGGAGCCGTTTGGGAAGCCGTTGGTGCCGCTGGTGGTGGCGAGTTCGACCTTGTCGCCCTCCTTCAGCCCGGAGAGCACCTGCACGGTGGTGTCGCCCTCGACGCCCACCTCGACGGTGACCCGCTCGCCGGTGCCGTCCGGCTGCACCAGGGTCGCCGTCCGGCTGGCCCCGGTGCCGGCCAGGGCGGCGGTGGGCAGCGAGAGCGCGTTGTCGGCCTCGCCGGTGACCACCGAGACCGTCGCGCTGAGGCCGGTGCGCAGCTTGCTGGTGTCCCCGGTGATCTGCAGCGTCGCCGCGTACTGGACGGCGGCCGCGCCACCGCTGCCGCCGCTGCTCACCGGCAGCGAACTGACGGAGAGCACCGTGGCGTTGAGCTTGGTGTCGGACTGCGCGTTCAGCGCGACGGTGGCCGACTCGCCCTTCTTGAGCTTCAGCGAGTCCAGCTCGGAGAAGTTGGCGGTGACCTGCATCCCGGTCGGGTTGGTCAGCACGATGAAGCCGCTCGGGGCGCCCGAACCCGACGTGCTGCCGGTGGACTTCGTGGTGCCCGTGCTGCTCCCGGTACCACCGCCCATCGTGTCGCCGACCTTGCCGGCGATCGACGCGACCGTGCCGTCCACCGAGGCGGTGAGCGTCGTCCCGGCCAGCGCCGCCTGGGCGTTGGCGAGGGTGGTCTGCGCGGTGGCGACCTGCTGCTGGGCCTGGGCGACGGCCGCCTGGTCCACCTTGGTGGTGGTGATGGTGGTGGTCTGCGGGGCCGGGACGGTGGCCTGGGGAGCGGGCGCACTGCTCGCGCCCGCTCCCCGGTCCCCGCCACCGGAACCGCCGGAACCACCGGCGGAGCCGTTGGAGGTGTTGCCGGCCGAGCCGTTGCCCGAACTCCCCGGGAGCTGCTGGGTGGTCGTGGTGGTGACCCCCGCCTGAGCCTTGGTGAGGTTGGCATTGGCCGTGGTGAGCGCCGACTGCGCCGCGTCCACCTGCTGCTGGGCGGCCGTGGTGTCGACGGTGGCGAGCACCTGCCCCTTGGTCACGGCGTCGCCCACCGCGACCTTGACGGCGGTGAGCTTCCCACCGGTGGTGAAGTCCTGGGCCGCGTCGGTCGGCGAGGCGAGCGTGCCGGTTCCGGACACGGTGGCCAGGACCGTGCCCTTGGCCACGGTCGCGGTACGGACCTGGGTCTTGCCGGCCGTCTTCTCGGTACCGCTGTCCAGCGTCGTGTACGCCAGGGCCGCGGCGCCCACCAGGGCCACGCCGAGCGCGGAGTTCAGGAGGACGGCACCACGCCGTCGCGGAAGCACCTTCATGGCGAACAGCTTTCCGGGGCGCTCTTGCGACACCCTGGGCACGAGCTGGGAGAACGCTGACCGGCCGAATCCGGGCATTACGGCACGGTCCACCCGGTCCGGGCCCTCGGCTTGGCCGCCGCCCGGTCAGCCGTTGGCCGAACTCCCAGGAGGTTCCCAGGCATCCCCAGCCATCCGGCAGCACGCTCCCGGGCGGCGGCGCGGCCGACGGGCCGCCCCGGCATAGCGTTCACTCCCATTCATTGCAACGACTTGGGCGTCCAGCATTGCATTAGGGTCGAGACCATTGCAACGATTATCTAGCTCTGGCCTGCATAGATGCTGATTCGTCGCAACGAACTTGTTGCATGATCTCTGAACGCAACGTAGCTTTTGCGGAGTCAGAAACGACCAGCGCAGCAGGAGAGACCATCATGCAGAAGTTCGCCACCACCGCCCCGATCGCCGCCGTCCTC
>NZ_JBHVWC010000073.1:0-51807 GCF_042882445.1 Kitasatospora sp. NPDC058218
ACCTTGTCCAGCAGCGTGGTTCCGATGGCGTTGTCGTGCACGCTGGCGGCGACCACCACGACGGCGATGATCAGGCCCAGGACGTCGGTGGCGATGCCCCGTTTGCGGCCCGGGCTCTTCTTGCCCGGGTCCAGTCCGGTGGTGTCTTTGGGTGCGTTCGTCGAGGCCCGCACGGTCTGCGAGTCCAGGACGACAGCGGTGGGGTCCTCGTGACGTCTGCGCATTTCGAGGACCTGCCATCGCATCAGGTCGTGGACGGTCTCGGCGGTGCCGTCGTCGCGACACAGTGCGAAGTAGTAGTACACCGCGCTCTTCGGCGGCAGGTCGTGCGGCAGGTAGCGCCACTGGCAGCCGGTGCGGGCCTGGTAGAGGATCGCGTTCACCAGGAGGTGCTGCACCGCCCGGCCGTGCTGGAGCGGATGCGGCACCTGGTGGCGGAACCCGGCGGGTGGGAGGTCCGCGGCTACCTGCCGGATCGCGGTGCCGCAGCCGTGGTACGGGCGATCGGTCCGCCGGCCGGCTCTTCTTTCGAAGTGGTCGGAGGTGCAGAACTCTTCAACAGCAAGGTGGTCTTCCGCGCCCTGGCTGCCGCCCCCGGTACATCGACTCCGGCGGCAAACTCCGCGCCACCGGCCCGATCGGCGGGCTCGGTACCGGCCGGCCCGGGGCGCGGTGGGGTGGTGGCGCGGAGAGCCAGTCGCGGATCCGGTGACGATCGTGTGGTCGCCGGCCATGGTGCAGGCCTGGGTGTCCTGGAGAAGGGGCCCCGGGCGAGGAGGGCACGGCCGCCGCCGCACTGGCTCAGCCGACGCCCGGGGCGTCCTCGCGACCCGCCGGTTGCCCGTGCGATCCGCGGTGACCGACGAGCAGGGCCGCGAGGGCGACCGCCGCGATGCCCTGGGCCCAGGCGGTGAGGGTCTTGTCGGTGAACCAGACGGGTTCGTACATGTCGGGCAGCGGGCCGAGGGCTCCGACGTCGACGTAGCGGTAGAGCAGGAGCAGGGCGAGCCCGCCGGCGGCCACGGCGAAGGCGTAGAGGTCCCCGAGCCGCCGTCGCCACAGCAGGACGAGCAGGACGGCGAGACCGGCGGCGGCGGCCTCGAACCGGAACAGGGTGCCCTGGCTGATGGTGGCGCCGACGGCGTCGTACCGGCCGGCGAGGTGGAGATGGACGACGGCGTCGACGGCGAGACCGGCGGCGGCGATCAGACGAAGCAGGAGCACGGCGATGTGCCGCTGCCGTCCGGCCGGGGGAGGGCTGGGGGTGGCCACGGTGGTGGGGGTCCTTCCGGGCCAGGCTCAGGAGACGGTGAGGGTGCCGTGCATGAACGGGTGGATGGTGCAGATGTAGGCGTGCGGGCCGGACTGCTGGGGCGCGGTGATAGTGGCGGTGGCGCCCGGGGCGATCGTGCCGGTGTCGAAGCTCTTGTCGTCGGCCGTGAGGGTGTGGGCGGTGGAGTCCTGGTTGGTGACGGTGAGGGTGGCGCCGGGGCTCAGCGTCAGTGCGGCGGGTTCGAAGAGGAAGTTCCTGATGTCGACGTGGGTCGTGCCCTCGGCCGCGCCGGAGGAGGAGCTGCCGGCGGAGGGCGAGGAGGTGCCGACTGTCGCGGACCCCGCGCTCTGGGTCGGCTGCCCGCTGCTGGTCGAGGTGCTGGAGCAGGCGGCGAGGGCCCCGGCGAGCAGCAGGGCGCCGCAGATCCGGGTGAAGGTGGGGACGGCCATGGCGGCGCTCCGTTCGTAGGGAGGGCGCGCGCCCCGCTCGGGGTGGTGGTCGGACGGTGGGCACCCTGCGGCCCGGCCGGATGTCGGGCATTCACGACCCACCTTCGACACCCGGTGGGGAGCTGTCCGGTGGCACGCTCCCAACGGACGGTGAATTCACCCTCCGGGGTGAGTTTCACGTCAGCCGGTGTGGCCGGTCCGAAACGGCACCGCGACATCCACCACGTGCTCGTCCGGACCGGCGTCGGACCAGTTCGGGTAGTAGATCTCGCGGGCGGAGGCGCTCGGGCGCAGACCCCGCTCGTCGAGCCAGGCGGCCAGCGCCTCGAAGGCCCCCGCCATCGTCGCGTATCCACTGAGCCCCTTGCTCAGCTCGGTGTACGCCTGCCGGTGCGCGGGCTCCAGGCGCACACCGATGTGCCCGGCGGGCCCGACCGGGGCGTCGGTCGGAGCGCACACCTCGATCGGGCCGTTGCCGTCCTGGTCGACGACTCCGTGGTGGAGTGCGAACACCGGTCCCGACAGAGGCGCGCCGGCCGCGCGAAGGTGGGCGAACAGCTGCTCCACGGCTTCACCGAGAAACGCCGGCAGGCGGTCCGCCGTCACGTGGTGCTGGACGAAGACGACCTGTTGTTGCCGGACGTCGCGTTCGGCGATCGGGTACAGGGCCGTCGTCCCGCTCGCCGTCGTCGTCCCGTTCAGGAGGCTCTGGAGGCGGACGGCGAGCGGCCGGCGGGCGCGATGCTCCCGGTCACAGCCCTGCCAGTAGGCGGCGACGAGGTCGGCGGCCGGTCCGCCCTCCGCGTCGAGGACGGGCCCGATCAGGCGCAGTGGCATCCCGATGGCCCGCAGCAGGGTGATCAGCCGGGCCTTCTCCACCTGCTCGGACCGGTAGTAACGCACCCGTGTACGGGGGTCGACATGGGCCGGCTCCAACAGGCTCCGGTCCGCGTAGAGCCGGAGCGCCTTGTGACTCAGCCGGCTGCGGGCGGCGAACTCCCCGATGACCATCAGATCTCGCATGTGCCGATCCTCGGCCCTGCCCCAGGGGGAGGCGCAAGCGCGGTGGCGCGGCTCGGGCCCGGACGGGGTCGGCCGGGGGAGACGTCCGCCGCCCGACCGGGCCCGAGCTGTGGTCACTTCCGCCAGAACAGGTGGTGCGTCACCCCGCTCGGGCTGGGCACGACGTCCAGGTGGAACCGGTCGAGCAGCTCGTCGGGGGACTCCCAGAGCCGTACGCCGGACCCGAGCTTCACCGGCGAGACCGCCACGTGCAGGGTGTCGACGAGATCGGCGTCGAGGAACTCCCGAATGGTGCTGGCACCGCCGCCCAGCCGCACGTCCTTGCCCTGCGCCGCCTCCCGGGCCTGGGCGAGAACGGTGGCCGGGTCGCCGTCGACGAAGTGGAACGTGGTGTCGGAGAGCGTGAACGAAGGCCGCTCGTGGTGGGTCAGGACGAACACCGGCGTGCGGAACGGGGGCTCCTCGCCCCACCAGCCGCGCCACTCGTGGTCGCGCCAGGGCCCGCGCTGGGGGCCGAACTTGTTGCGGCCCATGATCTCGGCGCCGATGTTGTGGTCGAAGTCCCGCGTGAGGTAGTCGTCCAGGCCCCGGCTCCCTCCGGGCTCGGTGCGCCTGGGCCAGCTCGCCGTGGCGCCGGCCCAGGCGAACAGCCGCTCGGGATCGACATGACCGAAGGGCCGTTCGAGAGTCTGGTCCTCGCCGGCACCGATGCCGTCACTGGAGACGTTGAAGTTCTGGACTTTCAACAGCTGTGTCACATGGTCCTCCTGTGCTGATCCTCGGGGGGCTCGGGGAGGTTCGCAGGGACTCCCGCGGCCGGCGGGCGGCGCCTGGGCACCACCGCGGCCCCGGGCCGACGTCCCGTCATCCTCTCGACCTCCCCGATTGGTTGCGGATCCACCACCGTCTCATCCGGCACTGACAAACGGTGTCCGGCCGGGCCGTCACCGGCCTCGCAGCCGTCGCCGGCGACACCGCCGTGACCGGTGACGGCGGGTGCTGGACGGCCTCCCGGACCACCATCGACAGCAGCAGCCCGGTGACCAGCCTCACCGCGCTGACCGGCGCCCGACAAGATCGTCGCTCCGGTGGGCAGGGGCTTCGGCCTCGCCGACTGACCCGGCGAAGGATTCGCAGGGCCGGTGCGGCCGGCCCCCGCAGGCCGCCCGGCTCGGTGCCCCGTCCTTCGGGAGCGGCATTGGGCCGGGAGCGGGCGGCCGGGCGACTGGGCGCCCGGCCGCGGTCACGGTGCTGCAGAGGTGCCGCAGAACGCACCGGACCTCCAACGATGGGCTTGGGTCACCCGGTACGGCGCCGAGGTGGTAGACGCGCTACGATCCCGGCCGCAACTTCACCGTTCTCTCCACCTGCGCCAACCGTTCGGCCTACCATGGCCCGGCAGCGGGGCTGAGCGACGTCCAACTGGCAGACGGGTTCGGCGAATTTCCGAAACGGCGTGAAGGCGGTCGTATGTTCCTGAGCGTGCCCTTCGACAATGGCGAGACCTTCGTCGTGGAACTGCCTGAAGGGGAGGGCTCCGGAGTCCTCCGGGCGACCAGGGGAGAGGCGCTGATCGAGTCGTCGGCCGAGACCTTCGAGTCCGGCTTGGCCCGGGTGCGGCAGGTCGCCGGGGCCCTGCTGGAACGGCTGGCCGACCTGCCCAGGCGGCCCGACCACATCCGGGCCGAGTTCGGGATCAAGATGACGACCGAGGCGGGGCTCGTCGTGGCCAAGGCAGCCGGTGACGCGCACTTCACCTTGGAGCTGGAGTGGAGCCGTCGCGAGAGTGACGGGTGAGCCGGTCGCCGGACGGGCCGGATGGTCCGGCCTGGGAGCGCGGGGTGGCACGCGTCCTCAACGGCGGACGCCCGGTGGGGGCGGCCTTCCTGATCTCCGGTCAGCTCATGCTCACCTGCTCTCACGTCGTCGCCGCCGTCGCGGGCCTCCCGGATGACCAACCCCTGCCTGGGGACCTTCCCGTCACCGTCGATTTCCCCCTGCTTCCCGGCTGCCCCGTCGCAGCGGCCACAGTGCACTTCAGCGTGCCGGTGGCCGCCGACAACAGTGGCGACGTCGCTGTGCTGCGATTGGCCGACCGGCCTCCGGAGGGCGCAGTCGCCCTGCGGATCCTGGAGTCGGACCAACTTGCCGGACACCGCTGGCGGGCGTTCGGGTTCCCGAGGTATGCGGGGCCGAACGGCAGCAAGGACGGCGGGATCTGGACCGGCGGCACCATCGAGGGCCGGGAGGGAACCGGCTGGTGGCAGCTGACGTGCGACGCGCACGCCGGTTTCCGGCTGGCCGGCGGATTCAGCGGGGCACCCGTGTGGGACGAGGAGTTCCGCGGCGTGATCGGTGTCGTCGTCGCCGTAGAAGGGGACCAGCGGCGGCGGACCGGCTATGCGCTGACCGTGGAGTCGCTGGCCCGTGAATGGCCGCAGTTGCGCTCCTGGTTGCTGGCCGACAGTCCCTTCCGCGAGCTGCTGGCGTTCACTGAGCAGGACGCGGCGGTGTTCCACGGCCGCGACCACGAGACGCGCCGCCTGCTTGAGCTCCTTCGGGAACAACAGGTCCCGGTACTACCGGTACTCGGCGCCTCCGGAGTAGGCAAGTCCTCGCTGACCAGTGCCGGTCTGCTGGCACGACTCGACGCCCGGGAGTACCTGATCGCCCGGCTGCCCCATGGGCTGCGGATGACCGCCGAGGAGCTGCTCGCCTGGGCACTGGCGTCGGCGGGCGAAGTGGACACGAGCACGCCGCAGTGGTACGACCGGTGGACCGCCCTGGCCCGTCAGCTGGCGGATGAGGACGGACTGCGCACCGCGGTCGAACAGATCTTGGCCCGGCGCGATGGAGTGACCAAGCTACTACTCGTCGTCGATCAGTTCGAGACCCTGCTCGCGGACGCGCCGGAGACCGCGCGCAAGCTGGACACGATTCTGGGCGCCCTGACCGCCCGGCGGACGGACGGCAGCAGGCCGGCCCAGGCCGTCGTCGTCGCCCGGATCGACTTCCTGTCCCAGATCGAGCAACTTCCTGTGCTACGCGCCGCCTGGGAGGCGACCCACGTCGTCGTGCCGCCGATGACTCGGGATCAGCTGCACGCGGCCGTCACCCGCCCGTTGGAGGCGCACGCCGGAATCCGCTACGCCGATGGTCTGGTCGCACAACTGCTGCGCGACACCCCGCCGGGCGCGGCCGCGCTGCCGATGCTGGAGTACACCCTGAGTCAGCTGTGGGCACGGCAGGAGCACGGCGTCCTCGGCGCCGCCTCCTACCAGGAGCTCGGCGGGGTCGAAGGAGCGCTGGTCGGAAACGCGGAGCGCACCCTGTGGGAGTGGGCGGACGAATCGGAGCGCGCGGCGCTGGAAAGGATCTTCATCCAGCTGGTCCGCCCCGCCGAACAACTGGATGCCGGGGAACGAGGCCCAGACACTCGCAGGGTCGCCGATCGCACCCAGTTCTCCGAACCCGACTGGTCGCTCGTCCACCGGTTGGCCAGCACCCGGCTGGTCGTCGTGACCCGCCGTCCGAACGGGCCGGACACGGCCGAACTCGCCCACCAGGCGCTGGTGGAGAGCTGGCCGCGACTGCGGAGCTGGGTCGAGGCCAACCGCGCTTTCCGCGGTTGGCAGGAGCGGCTGCGTCGTGCGTTGCGCGCCTGGCAGGAACAGGGCCGGTCGACCGAGCTTCTCCTGGGTCGGCGAGACGTCGAGGAGGCGAAGCGGCGGATCTCGGATCGTGCGGGCGAAGTCTCCGTAGAGGAAACGGAATTCGTCGCCGCCAGTGCCCGAGCCCAAAACCGCCTCGCCCGCCGGCGCCGCCTCGTCCGGGGCGGCTTCGCCCTCCTGGCCGCCCTCATCGTCGCCGCCTCCGGCCTGGCCTTCCTGAACGCCCGGGCCGGCGGCGAACAGCGGGACCTGGCCGCCGGCCAGCGACTGATCGCGCGTAGTCAGAGTCTGGCCGCCGAGGACCCGGCCGCCGCCGCCCGCCTGGCTCTGGCCGCGCAGCTCATCCACCCGACCGTCGACACCCGGGCCCGGCTTCTCACCGCTGCCGCCTCCCCTTTGATCAGCACGCTCACCGGCCACACCGGCCCGGTGCGATCGGTGGCCTTCAGCCCGGACGGAGCGACCCTGGCGACCGGAAGTGAGGACGCTACGGCGCGGCTGTGGGACGTGGCGGCGCGCCGTCAGATGACCACCCTGCCCGGCCGGAACCTCTATGCGGTGGCCTTCAGTCCGGACGGGCGGACCTTGGCGACCTTCGACTTCGGCGACAAGTCGGTACGGCTGTGGGACACCCGCACCCGCGGCCGGCTGGCCGACCTCGCCGGCGCGATCAGCCCCGTGGTCTTCAGTCCCGACGGACGCACCCTGGCCACCGGCGGCGGCGCCGGGACGGTGCTGCTGTGGGACGTGGCGACCAGCCGTCAGCTGGCCTCCCTCGCCGGCGCCAAGGTCTCGTCGGCGGTGTCGGCGGTGTTCAGCGCGGATGGAAGGACCCTCGCCACGAGCGGCAGTGGTGACCAGCCGGTGTGGCTGTGGGACGTGGCGACGCACACCCAGCTGGCCACCCTCACCGGCCACACCGGCGGGGTGCAGTCGCTGGCCGTCAGCCCGGACGGAAGCACCCTCGCCAGCACCGGTAGCGATGCCACGGTGTGTCTGTGGGACCTGCGGACCCACCAGCAGCTGGCCACGCTCACTGGCCACCGGGGCACGGTGTGGAAGGCGGCGTTCAGCCCGGACGGGCAGACCTTGGCCACCGGCGGTGACGACCGGACGGTGCGGCTGTGGGACGTGGCGGCCCGCCGCGCTCTCGTCACGCTCAACGGCCATACGCTCGACGTGAGTTCGGTGGCCTTCAGTCCCGACGGGAACACCCTGGCGAGCGGCGGGGGCGACAGCACGGTGCGGCTGTGGGACATGCGGGCGGCCCGCCCGTTGGCCACCTTCGCGGGGCAAGGCGGGGCGATGCGCCCGGTGGCGTTCAGCCCGGACGGTCGGACGCTGGCCACCGGTGGCCCGGATCAGCCGGCGCAAGTGTGGGATGCGCGGACCTATCGCCGGCTGGCCGCCCTCACCGGGCAGGGCGGCACGATACTGGCCGTGGCGTTCAGCCCGGACGGGAGGACGGTGGCCACCGGCAGCGACGACCGGACGGTATGGCTGTGGGACGGGTGGACCCACAACCCACTGGCCACCCTTACCGGCCACACCGGTCTGGTGGGCGCGCTGGCCTTCAGCCCGGACGGGCGGACCCTGGCCACCGGCAGCTACGTCGACCAGACGGTGCGCTTGTGGGACGTGCCGTCCCACCGCCACCTGGTCACCCTCGGCAACACGTCGAGCCCCGTGGTCTTCAGCCCGGACGGCAACACCCTCGTAACCGGCGGCGGCCTCACCGCGCCCACGGCGAAGCTGTGGGACGTGCGGACCCACACCCAGCTGGCTACCCTCACCGGTCACACCGCGCTGGTGGGGTCGGCGGCGTTCAGCCCGGACGGAGACCTCCTGGCCACCGGCAGCTGGGACGGCACGGTACGGCTGTGGGACGTGCGGACCCACCAACCGCTGGCCACCCTCACCGGTCACACCGGCTCGACGCAGTCGGTGGTGTTCAGCCCGGACGGCAATACCCTGGCCAGCAGCGGTCGGGACGGCACGGTACGGCTGTGGGACGTGCGGACCCGCGCCCAGCTGGCCGCCCTCACCGGCCACACCGACATCGTGTGGTCGGTGGTGTTCAGCCCGGACGGCAATACCCTCGCCAGCAGCGGTCGGGACGGCACGGTACGGCTGTGGGACGTGCGGACCCACCAACGTCTGGCTGCCCTCACCGGTCACACCGGCGAGGTGTGGTCGGCGGTGTTCAGCCCGGACGGGACGCGACTGGCGACGGCCGGCGGCGATGACACGGTGCGGCTTTGGGAGACCGGAATGTATTCCGGTCTCGATGCCCTCATCGGCAAGGTCTGCGCGATCGCGGGCCGCCCTCTCTCCCCGGAGGAGTGGCAGCAGTACGTGCCCGCCGGGGTGAAGTACCGACGGATCTGCCCATGATCGTCGACGGGCGTCTCACGGCCGGGCACGATCTCCCCGTCCCGGCCGTGTCCGTGCTGCCACTGGCGCCTCGATCCCACCCGCACGGGTCGGAATGCCTGGAGCTCCGCTCCGAGATCCGTGCGGGCCTGGCTGCTCCACCGCCGGGATACTCCCGGATGCCCCTTTGCATCGGGGCTGCGGGAGCTGCGTCGGGGTGGCCCGCCGAGTGGTGGTGCTCACGTCGGCACCGATGCGCCCTGGTGGCCGGACCGGTTCGGCTCACCCGCGATGACCTGAGTCCGAGTTCGCCGGCGTCCTCGCGGAGTCCCCGCCGCTCGTCGGGATGACCGAGGCGATCGGTCCTCCCGGAGCGCACCGACGACGCGGCCGGGGCCGACGCCGTGGTGGTGGCGCCGGCCCCGGCCGCGGTCAGGCGGTCACGGCTCCGGGCGGTCAGCCGAGGGTGAGGCCGCGCTCCTGGGCCAGGGCCTCCAAGCCGTACCGGGCCACGTGTTCCGCGTTGCCGAGGTCGATCGTGCGGACGCCCTCGGTGGCCAGCCGCTCGTTGATCTCATCCAGACGCTGCCGGACGACCTGCTTCTCGGCGTCGGTGGTGCGGCCCTTGTGCGGCCTGCCGGCGTGCTCCGGGCTCGCGTAGTTGACCCGCTCCTTGGCCCCGGCCGGCGGCTGCGACTGGCTGGGGACGGTCGGGGCCACCCGCTTGGCACCGCGCAGCACCTCGGTCATCGGGGTGGCGGAGGCCAGCTGGTTGAACGCCTCGGCCTCCATGACGACCGTCTCCGGTTCGTCGGCGTCCGGGTAGTGGAGCTCTATCGTCACCAGATCGAGCGCGAGTTCCTCCACCGCGGCGAGCTCGCTGCCGAGCGCCTCGATCTCGACCGGACCGTCCGTCAGGTCGGGGTGCTGGCGAACCACGATGCGCACCAGGTCGTCGTCGTTGTCCACGTGTGTGCCGGTCAGGTCCGAGAACCGGATGATCTTCTGGCCCATCTCTACCTCTCTTGACGGCTGCAGTCAGGCGAGAGCCTACGCCCGGGGTGACCAGCGCCGGGTCCGCCGCCGGAGCGGCCGACCACGTCGAGGAGCCGGCGGTCGTTCATCGGATGGTGTGGCGGTTGCGGCGGGGGTCGGTTCTCGGGGCGCTCGATGTCCCCGGACCTGTTCTTACACGCCTTTGCCGCTGCTCTGTCGAACGACTGACCCGTGCCGTGCAGTGTCGTCCTCGCACCGACCGCCGAACAGACGGCCAGACGGAGACGGTGACACGCGCACTCGCGGACACCAAGAACGCACGGAAGGCAGACTGATGACGACCATCACCAGCACCCGGCCCCCGCCCACGCCCGGCACCCGGGTCCGGCGGACCGCCCTGGCCGCCGGTGCGCCCGCCCCCTGGTGGACGGCGAACCGCGCCCGGGGACGGTCGACGTCGCCCACGCCGTGGTCCGCCACACCCGCCCCGGCCCGGCCAAGGGCACCATCGCGCTCAACCCGGGTGGCCCCGGCGAGACCGCCATCAGCCGCGCCGAGCAACTCGCTCAGGCCCTGCGGGACGTCCTCGACGACCACGACCTGCTCCTGCTGGACCCGCGCGGCACCGGCTTCTCCGGCCGGGTGCCGTGCGGGGTCACCGACGCCGACTTCAAGCTCGCCCCGCGCGCCGGTCAGCACGAGGCCGTCGCCCGCTGCGCCGAGCAGTTGGGACCGCGCGCCCGCGGCTACACCAGTGCCGCCACCGCCACCGCCACCGCCGACGACATCGACGCCGACCGGGCCCGCCTGGGAGCCCCCAAGCTGGTCCTGTACGGCCTGTCGTACGGCACCTACCTGATGCCGGTCTACGCCGACCGCCACCCCGAGCGCGTCGAGTCGATGGTGCTCTCCGGTGCCTACCCGCTCGCCTTCGACCCGCTGGCCCGCCCCGGTGCCCAGCAGATCTCCCTGACCCTGCGCCGGATCTGCGACCCCGACGTCACCCGCAGGTGGCGGCCGCTCGCCGCCGCACTGGGCCTACGGGTGGTAGACGACCTCCGGGAAGGCCTTCGTCGGTCCGTTGAGCAGGTTGCCGCAGTGCCGGTTGCGCAGGTGGAGGTCGAAGAAGGCGCGTGGGTAGGCCTGCTGGATGAGGACGCCGCGGTCGGGGTCGATGGTGCCGACCTGGGACTGGATCTGCTGCTCGGTCATGCCGAGCAGCCGGCCCGCCTGGGGGATCAGCGTCATGTTGTCGCCGTACGAGGAGTGCACGGCGCCGGTGGCCTGGACGTCGAGGCGCCAGCCGCGCAGGTGGCCCCAGAAGGTTTCGACGTACGGGCTGGCGGCCCGTGTGTAGGTGGCGGTCATCATCATGAACGGCCGGTCGATGTCGGTGGTGATGGCGGGGTTCGACTCCATCCGGCCGTCCAGGGTGAGGCCGGCGCGGATGCGCTGGTCGGCGACCATGGCGAGGGCGGCGGCGGTGCCGCCCTTGGACCAGCCGGAGACGCCGATGTTCCGCGCGTCCAGGCCGCCGAGCAGGCCGACCGGCAGGGTGCGGCCGTCGACGTCGGGGTTGCGTCCGTTGGCGAGGTCGATGACGCGTTCGAGCAGGAAGAGCAGGTCGGCGGCGTAGTCCTTCGGGGCCAGTCCCGGGGCGACGCCGTCCCGGGTGACGACGGTCCCGTCCGGGAACTCGGTGATGCCGTCGTGGGTGTGGTCGACGGTGACGACGGCGAAGCCGTGGCTGGCCAACTCCTGGACCATGATGGTGTGGTCGGCGCGGTGGCTGCCCGCGCCGTGCGAGTAGAGGACGACGGGCAGCGGCCGGCCGGTCCGGTGGACGGGCGCGCCCTCCCGGCCGGCGGTGAGCGGGGCGAGCGCGGGAGGGAGCGGGAAGCCGACGTCGTCGAGGAAGGCCTTCAGGGCGCCCTCGGTCATCCAGGGTGCGAGCGGGTACACGTCGGCGTTCGCGGACCGGGCCGGGTACCAGACGGTGGCCATCAGCTCGCGGAACCGTCCGGGCCTGGCGTTCGGGTCGAGCCGGGACTCGTCGCGCAGGTGCAGCGGCACCATGCCCACCGGGAAGGGGCCGGTGGGAGCGGGCAGGGTGAGCCGTGCGGGGGAGCCGGTGCCGGTGCCGGAGGAGGCGGGAGCGGGAGCGGCCGAGGCGGTGCGGGCCAGGCCCAGCGGCGCGACGGCGCCCAGGGCGAGGGTGGCGCCCAGCACGCGGCGGCGGGTCAGTCCGGTACGGCGTGCGACTGGCGTGGCGTCCATCGGCGTGGTGTCCATGTGCGGAACGCTGTCACGCGGGGCGGGTGGGCGGCATCAGCCCACCGATTGATCCTCCGTCACCTCGTATCTACATCCCCGGGCTGATGCGGAACGGTGCGGGCGGGGTCCGCTGCGGCCCCGGCCCCGGCCAACGGACAGCCGGAGGAACGGACGAACCCGGGTGCCGGCGGTGCCGGGTCGCGCAGGGACACCTGTCGTCGTCAGCGCCCAGGCTGGTGCGCCAAGTCGGCCACGCGGCACTCGCTGTCCAGCGACGCCGCCCCACCCCGCCGTGTCAGGCTCCTCGGCGCGCGGCCTCGGCTCGTTCATGCCCATCTCCTCCTGCGTCGTGTGTGGTGAGTACAGGCCGCGGGCTGGGTGGGCCGGGACGCAACGGGGCGACACGGGCCCGCTCCCGGCGGTCCGTGGTGCCGGACGTCAGGCGGGGGAGGCGGCGAGTGAAGGGGGTTCGGGGCACCGATTTCACCGGGGCCGCCGGCCCGGTGAGGATGCCGGACCGGCAGACGATACGCCCCTCAGACCGCTGGTCAACCCTGCGCCCGGGACCGGGTTTGACCAGGTCCGGGGCATGCGGACGGCCGTCGTCCCGGGGATGAGGGACGACGGCCGCACCGGGGAGGCCGACTGTTGCCGCTCTACGGGCAGGTGTCGAGGATGGTTGGTGAGCGCGGTCTTCTCGGGTGCGGTGACGGAGAGGCCGTAGACGTGCCTGGTGTCGGCCCAGGCGCGGCTGTGGTGCACGAGTGGCCGGTGGGTGCCAGGTTTCCGGGGTCTTGGCGCGCTTGGGCCAAGGCACGTGAGTTCACGCAATCCTGAGCCTCAAGGGGCTTGACCTCGGACGAGGGTAGCGGCCCGGGCGGTCGTGCGGAGCAAGTCCCAACGCGTTCAGGCAACTGATCGGATGGTGTGGGAGTCCGATAAGGTGACCCGCTGTCTGGGAGGGCGTAGATGAACGACAAGACGCGGAGTCTCATCCCGTGGGTAGTGCTCGTGGCCGCGGTCGGCGGCCTGGTCACCTACCGGAATCCGTGGCTCGACCCGAGCCGATCGGAGCCCCCGGGACCGGCGACCGCGTCCAGGCCCGCCTACTCGGCCTGGCCTCCGGCCCCGGCTCTGCCCACGACCCAGCCGAGGGCGACGGCCGACGCGGCGCTGCCGGGCGGCGGTACGTTCATCGGAAGCCGGTGCGGTGCCAAGGGCTTCCACCACTTCACGCCGCCGGTCACATCCGTCCCCGCTCCCACCGGCCGGGGTGAACGGCGCGGTCGCGGCACACCAGGCCCGCAGCTGGTCCTCGGCTCCTACGGCTTCGGGCGAAACGGGGTCCACGACCAGGGAGAGTTCACCATCGGCCTGCTGCTGGGCCCCGGCACGGAGCGAGTGCTCGAACTGTCGGGCCCGCTCGGCCCGGAGGGTGTGGCCGTGGAGATCGAGGGACCGGAGGGGATCGTCGGTGGCGCGTACGGCCTGCCGGTCACGCTCTCCGACGACGGTGCCAGGTCCCCGGAGGGCAAGATCCGCATCACGCCGGGCAGCGGCGGATCGGCGGTGGCCACGCTCCCCGCGCAGGCGCTGTGCCCGGGGTACGACGGCTTCGCCCTCCAGTCGGTGCTCGTGGCACCGACCGACTCGTCGAACACCATTATCGGCGACCCGCCGTACCGGCTCACCGTCTCCGTCTCCGACCCCGCGGTCGGCGCGCTCCGACGCGCATCCGGATCACCCCTGACCGGCGATGTCCTGAGCGCGGACAACCGGATCCACACGGCGCACGACTCCCCGGCCGACGACCCCGCGAGGGCGGCGGTCTGAGTTCCTCTCAAACCGCCCTGCGCCGTACCGGCGGGGATGCGGCGCGCAGGGCGGTCAGCGGGTGTGGGTGAGGGCGATCGGCTCATTGGTGCAGCCGGTGGCGAGGTCGCGCAGGGTGGCCTTGCAGCGGGGTCGGCGGCGAGGGCCCAGCGGGTGAGGTAGGTGCGCGGGCGGCCGGCGGTCCGCGGCGGCCACTGGGCGATGTCCTGGTCGGCCTTGGAGCGGTTGGAGCGTGTGGTGACGGCGACGAGATCGCGGGGCTCGTCCAGGTCGTTGGCATAGGCCTGGCGCTCCGCGGCACTCCAAGCGGAGGCACCGACTGGCAGGGAGCGTCATTCCAGACGTGCGGTATTCCCGGGCCGGAGCCTCCGGCAATACCTGTCCCGCCCGGCTGCGGGTCGAGCCGGTCGGCCACGCCCGGGGACTGCTGCAGGGCCGGTAGAAAGGGGGCGGCGCCGCCGCAGCCAGGGCGCGGTAGTGGCCGGGGCGGCGCTGCCGGGCTCTTCGAGGGCCGCGGCCGTGGAGGCCCGCTTCTCGATGGTGCCCACAGGTGCGGGGTCAGCGTTCGCCGTCGCCCGGCAGCGGCAGGGGCGCGCGGACGGTGGACCGGGTCGGATGCACCGACCGGCCCGGCTTGGCGAGCTGCTCCGCGGCGCACAGCTCCACGACATGCGACCGCCACTGGTACGCGTCGCGTAAGGCGACGCGGTGCGCGGGCGGTGTGACCACCCCCGTCCGGTCTCCCCGCCGGGTGCGGAGATGCCGAGCGGCGTCGGTGAGGGGGCCGATCGCCCCGCCGACGCCGCTCGGCCGCCTCGGTGTGCCGCATCCTCGACAGCCGCACGGTTCTGCGGTCGTCGAGGATGCGCGGTGGCGGCGTAACTGCCGGTCGCCCCGTTGCCGCCCCGGGCTCAGGGCGTCGGGGCCGGAGCTGGGGGTCTACCCGGCGTTCGGGGTCGCGGTGGCCCCTGTCGTGGCGGGAGTGTGGGTGGCTGCGAGGTCGGCGCGCAGAGCGGTGACGTCCTGGGCGGCGCGGGCGGCGGGGATGCCGGTGCCGTTCTCCTCGCAGACCCGGATCAGGTGCAGTTGGGCGCGCTGGAGCCGGTGGAGGGTGCGGGCGGCCTTGCGTCCGTGGGCCCTGCGCATGTGGGTGCGCAGGTGGCGGCGCTGGTGCAGGGAGCCGAGGGCGTCGCGCTCCTCGGGAGTCATGAGGTCGTCGTCGAGGTAATGGTCGGCGACGGCGCGGATCTGGGTGCCTTCCTCGCGGCCGGCCAGTTTCCACATCAGGTAGCCGGCGGCGAGGATCGGCAGGCCCTTGACCAGGGAGAGGACGACCATGCCGCCCACGCCGCCGCCTCCGACGTCCTGCATCCAGGGGGAGTTCCAGAAGAAGTGCATGGACCAGGCCGGGGCGAACGCGCCGACGGCGACGGAGGTGCGCCGGATCAGGGGTTCGTGGCGGCGGGTGACGAAGTATCCGATGCCGAAGGCGGAGACCGAGGTGTAGAGGGCGTGGCTCCAGATGCCGGTGATCACTCCGCGCACCAGGAACATCAGCCCGACCGGGGCGATCTGGTTGGTGTAGGGGAACTGGATGGCGGTGTTGACCGAGTAGAGGAGGTCCTCGACGATCTGGAAGCCGAGGCCGATCATCGCGCCGACGACCACGACGGAGAGGATCGTCCGGAACTGGGTGCGGGCGATCATGATCAGCACGACGACGCCGAGCAGCTTGAGGATCTCCTCGTTGATCGGCCCGGCCAGCGCCGGTCCCCAGTCCGCGGTGAACTGCGGTCCGAAGAGTTTGGCGGAGATCGACTCAACAGCTGAGTTGACGGGGATCGCCAGGTAGCAGGCCGCGAAGCCGCCCCAGGCGAAGGCCATCGCGAAGCCCAGCGGCGGGTGCTGCTCGAACAGGTCGAGGGAGCGGAAGAACAGCAGGAACGGCACCGCGTACAGCGCCCAGAGCAGGGTGGCGAACACCACGGCGGTCGGCACGACGCGGTAGCCGGTGTAGAAGTTGGACACCATCGAGAAGACGCCGTTGGCGAGGAAGAACAGGAACAGCCAGAACGCGGCGCGCCGGGGCTGGAAGAAGCCGTCCACGCCGAGCGGCGCGCGTTGGTCGACCAGAGCGCCGCCCTTCAGCCTGCGGTGCGCGGTCAGCAGGTCGTGCGGTGCGGTCATGCCCGGGCTCCTGTCCTGACGCTGTCGACCATCTGCTGGAACTCGCCCGCTGCGGAGGGCAGAGCACCGGAGGCGCTCTGGCCGTTGAGCGTGACCACGGCCTTCGCCCCGGGGTCGTAGGCGATCCACAGGATGCCCTCCACGCCGGAGGTGAAGTAGGAGACGCGCACGGTGCCGTGGCTGTCCAGCACCAGCAGGCAGCCGGCCTGCGCGGTGGCCGAGGTGCCGTCCGCGGTGGGCAGGCTGCCGACCACGATCCAGCCGTCCGGCTGGATCGACAGGGCTGTGGTGAGGCCGATGCCGCCGGGGCACGGTCCGGGAAGGTGCGCCGGGTCGATCTGGGCGAACTGGCTGACGTGGCCGTCCGGGCTGATCCGGACCAGGGTGGAGCCGGTGCCCTGCTGGTTGCGCGCGTTGTTGAAGTTGCTGATCAGCACGTTGCCTCGGTGCGGGTCACCGACGCTATGCCGGGCCACGGCGGTGCCGTACGGGTTCACGTCCCCGTTGGCGGGGACGGTGGAGGCCACCGTCGTGACCGTGTTCAGCGCCCCGAGGAACGGCTCGCCGCCGGCGGCTCCAGCCGGTGCCGAGACGCCGAAGAGCATTGCGGCCGCCGACGTCAGGCCGTTTCGGAGCCAGGCCTTCGTACGGTTCCCTACCACCAAAGGAGATGACCTAGAGTCATGTCTCATAACGTCAAGTTGGTTCCGAGGTGGGCGATCTCGAGCGACGACGTCCGCCAAAGGGGGATGCCTCGAAGGAGAGCCAGCGCGGTGGCGGCGGACGGAGTCGTCCTGAGTATGGGCCGGAGGGGCCCGATGGACGCGGAGCGGCTCGGCCTCCATGCCGCGTGTTCGCAATGGAGAGCGATCTCACGTCAGACGAGGGCAGTGCCGCGCAGCAGGAGCAGAGCGACGTCGAGTGCCGCCAGGGCGAGGGTGGCCAGGAAGGGCAGCCGGCTTCGCGGGTCGGCGCGGGCCGGCAGCGCGACGGCGAGCGCCAGGGTGCCGGTAACGGCGAGCGAGGCCCAGCCGACGGCGCCGATCCGCCCGGCCGGCCCCAGGACCAGGACGATCGCCCCAGCCAGCAGTAGGACGGCGGCCAGGACCCGCGCACGGCGTGGCCCGAGACGCTGGGGAAGACCGCGCACGCCGGTCCGCACGTCGCCGTCGATGTCGGGCAGGACATTGGTGACGTGGGCGCCCGTGCCGAGCAGCGCGCCGCCGGCCGTTACCCACCCGGCTGGCCAGGGATGGCCGGGCAGCGCGAGGGTGACGAAGGCGGGCAGCAGCCCGAATGCCGCGGCATACGGCAGCCAGGACAGCGCGGTGCGCTTGACGCCTAGGTTGTACGACCAGGCCGCGGCGACCCCGGTCAGGTGGGCCGCGCCTGCCGCAAGCCCGTTGGCCAGCGACAGCGGGACGCACAGCGCGAGTGCGCACCCGCCGGCCACCGCCACGCTCCGCGGGCGCACCGCACCGCTGACCAGCGGCTTGTCGGCCCGGCCGGTGGCGAGGTCGCGGCGCAGATCGACCCGGTCGTTGCACCAGCCCACCGACAGCTGCCCCGTCAGCACCGCCGAGGCCACCAGTGCGCTTCCCGCAGCTCCCCGCCCCGAGGCGGCGGCCAGCGCGGTGATCACGGCGGTGACGGCGATCGACGGGGCGGCGTGGGAGGCGGCCAGCAACCCCCGGCCCGACCCGCCCACACCGGGACGCGACCGCGCAGCTGTCGCTGCGGGTGCTCGCTGGGCTCCGACTGTGTCCACGGCCTCATGCTAGATCGGGCGAACCGCCGAATAGGGGTCATTTGATGACGAATAGTCATAAGGAACCTATTCTGGCTCGATGACCAGAGTCGCGGCTGTCCACGGGGTGCTCCCTCCGCACCGGTACGAGCAGGGCGAGATCACCGACGCTCTCGCAGCGATGCGCCCGCAGCGGGACGCCGAGCGCGGGGTCCTGGAGCGGCTGCACGCCACCTCCACAGTCGACACCCGCCACCTGGTGCTGCCGCTGGAGAACTACCGCGAGTTGAACGGGTTCGGGAAGGCCAACGACCTATTCATCGAAGCCGGGGTGCAACTGGCCGAGCAGGCCCTGACCGGCGCCCTGGCAACGGCCGCGCTGGGAGCAGAGGACGTGGACCTGGTGATCTCCACCTCCGTGACGGGCATCGCCGCGCCCTCGCTGGAGGCCCGGCTGGCCGGGCGCATGGGCCTGCGACCGGATGTGAAGCGCGTGCCGATCTTCGGCCTCGGCTGCGTCGCCGGCGCCGCCGGCCTGGCCCGGTTGCACGATTACCTTGAAGGCCATCCCGGGCAGGTCGCGGTGCTGCTCTCGGTCGAACTGTGCTCGCTCACCCTGCAGCGCACCGACACCTCCGTGCAGAACATGGTGGCCGGCGCGCTCTTCGGCGACGGTGCCGCCGCCCTGGTGGCCGTCGGCCGGGAGCACCCGCGCCGCCACGAGTTCGCAGGCCCGCAGGTGGTGGCCACCCACGGCCGACTGTACCCAGGCACCGAACGGGCGCTGGGCTGGGACATCGGCGACACCGGCTTCAAGATCGTGCTCGGCGCCGAACTGCCCGAACTGGTCCGCCTGCACCTCGGCGAGGACGTCCGCTCCTTCCTCGCCGAGCACGACCTGAAGCCGCCGGACATCACTGGCTGGGTCGCCCACCCGGGCGGGCCCAAGGTCCTGGACGCCCTGGTGGAGACCCTCGGACTGCCGCCCCAGGCCCTGGAGCTGACACGGCGTTCGCTGACCCAGGTCGGCAACCTCTCCTCCGCCTCGGTCCTGCACATCCTGCGCGACACCCTCGCCCTGCGCCCGCCATCGCCCGGAACGCCCGGTCTGCTCCTCGCCATGGGGCCGGGTTTCTGCTCCGAACTCGTCCTGCTCCGCTGGTAGATCGACATGCTCCCCTACACCCTGCTGATCGTCCTGGTCGCCGCCGAACGCCTAGCTGAACTCGTCGTCGCTCGCCGCAATGCCGCCTGGAGCCGGGCGCGCGGCGGCGTCGAGTACGGCCGCGGCCACTACCCCATGATGGTCCTGCTCCACACCGGGCTGCTGGCCGGCTGCCTGGCCGAGGTCCACCTCGCCCACCGCCCGTTCCTGCCCGCCCTCGGCTGGCCCATGCTCACCCTCGTGCTCGCCGCCCAGGCACTGCGCTGGTGGTGCATCCGCACGCTCGGGCCGCGTTGGAACACCCGGGTCATCGTGGTGCCCGACCTGCCCCTGGTCACGGCCGGACCGTACCGGCTGCTCAGCCACCCCAACTACCTCGCAGTCATCCTCGAAGGCGCCGCACTGCCACTCGTCCACAGCGCCTGGCTCACCGCGACCGCCTTCACCCTGCTCAACCTGCCGCTGCTCGCCGCCCGCCTGCGGTGCGAGAACGCCGCCCTGACCCGCTGCGCGCCGGTGCGGGCGTGATCGACATCCTGATCGTCGGCGGCGGACCCGCCGGTCTGGCCACCGCGATCCACGCCACCACCGCCGGACTCGACGCGGTGGTCCTCGAACCACGCCCGGCCCCGATCGACAAAGCGTGCGGCGAGGGCCTGATGCCCGGGGCTGTCCGTGCCCTGGCCGCCCTCGGCGTCACACTCGGCGGGCACCCGATCCACGGCATCCGGTACCTGGACGAGCAGCGCCTCGCCGAGGGCAGGTTCCGGCACGAGGCGGGCCTAGGCGTGCGGCGCACCGTCCTGCACGCGGCGCTGTTCCGCCGGGCGGCCGAGCTCGGCGTGCCCGTGCTGGCGACCAAGGCCACCGAGATTCGTCAGCACGGCGACAGCGTCACCACCGCCGGCCTCACCGCCCGCTATCTGGTCGCGGCAGACGGCCTCCACTCGCCCATCAGACGGCAGTTGGGCCTGGACCGCCCTGACCGCCGGCGGGCGCGATACGGGCTGCGGCAGCACTTCGAGGTGGCGCCCTGGACCGACTGTGTCGAGGTCCACTGGTCCGCATTCGGCGAGGCGTACGTCACCCCGCTGGGACCGGACCTGATCGGCGTGGCTGTCCTCACCGGTGAGCGCATGCCGTTCGACACGGCGCTGACCGCCTTCCCTGCGCTCCGCCACCGCCTCCCCGTGCTCGCCGCCTCCACCGTTCGTGGCGCCGGACCGATGCGCCGACGGGTCCGGGCCCGGGTGGCCGGGCGCGTCCTGCTGGTCGGTGACGCCGCCGGCTACATCGACGCCCTCACCGGTGAGGGCATCTCCCTCGCCCTCACCGGCGCCGCCCACTTGGTGCGCTGCCTGCGCGCCGAACGACCGCAGGACTACGAGCAGGCGTGGCGGCGCACCACCCGGCGCCACCGCCTGCTCACCGACGCGCTGGTCCGCATCCGCTCCAGCTCTCTGCTGGCCCCGGGGATCGTCCCGCTGGCCACCCGCGCTCCCGCGCTGTTCACCGCGCTCGTCAACCACCTCACCTGACCATGGCGGCTTCGGCCGCTGCCCGGTCTTTGCCTGTTCCTTGATCCGGCCAGCAGATGGGGACCGGCCGCACTCGCGCGGTGCCGCCGCCCTGGCTGAGGACGAAGTCCGGCTCGTGATCGGATTGCCGCCCGCCCTGGTCCACCGTCCAGAGGGCGGCACGCAGGAGTTCTGCCAGCGTCACGCCCGCCGCCTGTGCCAGGGATTCGAGGTCGAAGGGGGTGCCCGCGCGACTGAGCCACTCGGCCCCGCTCACGACCTGGCCAGCCCACAACTCCTCCTCGACGAAGGGACGACGCTCGTACCTCTCCACGAGGACGGCGAGATGCGCGCGGCCACAGGCCGTCAGAAAGCGTTGCCCATCGAACCTCTGGTCGGTGCTGTGGATGAACGAAGAGTCCAGGACCAGGGCGAGGATCGGGCCGTACCTTCCGATCGGCGAGTACGGCCCGTACCCCGAGCGGCTGCGCCGGCAGTTCGAGGGCGTGATCTGGCGATTTCGGACGGGTGGAGTCCGCCCAGGCCCGCTGGCGCGCGATCACCGGAGCCCATCTCGTCGCACTGTCCGGGCCGGCGCCAGGTTCGACAACGGTGTCCTCGTCGAACGCTCCTCGGACCTCGTGGCATGACCGCCCACGCTGTATGCGATCCTCGGGCCGTCACACGATGGCTGGGAGGAAACATGCTGGTCACGCTCACCGGAGGAGCCGGAGCAGGGAAGACGACACTCGCCGCGGCGCTGGCGGCCACCACGCCCCAAACGCCTGCACGGGTTCTCCACGGCGACGACTACTACTTCCAGACTCCCGAGCACGGGGTGTGGGCACCCGATGAGTCCGGGGTCCCGCGACTGGATGTCGGCGACCCCCACTCGCTGAACCTCGAAGGCCTCGCCCAGGACACCGATGCCGCCCTGGCCGACTCGCCCGTCGTCATCGTCGACGGACTGTTCGCCCGCCACGTCGCACCGCAGACCGCAAGGGCGCGCTTTGATGTGTTCGTCGACCTGCCCGCCGATCTCCGCCTGGCCCGGAAGATCGAGCGCAAGTGTCTACGGGATGGCTTCCCCCTCGATGTCCTCCTCCGGAACTACCTCAACCACCGACGCGCCGCCCACGACCAGCACATCGAACCCCTGCGCGACGACTGCGACCTGGTCGTGGACGGGAGCCTCCCCGCCGAGGTGCTTGCTCAACTGGTCTGGACAGCGATCGCCGACAAGGAACCGATCCACAACTCTTGACGATTACTCCCGAGCCCCCCGCGCTCAGCAGTGCTGAGCTGTACACGGCACGGACCCGAAAGTTCTCCAGGAACCGGCGCGGGATTACCATCGCGTTGTAGCGGCGGCTGTTGCCTCGGCGCCCGCTGCTGCCCCGGCGCCGGCCGACGACAGGCACGCTCGGGCTGCCTCCGTCCCACCTCAGCGGTGCGATTCAGACCTTGGCCCCCAGGAGCGAAGTGCCGCAGTCCGGTACGGATCTCCAGTCCGCCGTCGCCATGACTAGCCTGCGCGCTTCATCTGGGGTTGCGTCCGGATCATGATCGGAAAGGTGAAAGTGCTTCTGAGCTGCAACGATGAGGCTTGCCTAAGGTCCCAGTCGTACCAGCAGGGAAGGCACTTTCTGCGTGTGCCCTACCCGCTCACGCCCCCAGCTCGTCGTCGGCGCCGACGGGCCCGGGGTGGTCAGCCACGCCGGCTCGCGTCTACTCGCGGATCTGGCCGATGCCACCACCCTGACCAGTACCTTCTCCGACGCCCTGCGCCGGCTGCGACCGCGCGGGACCGGGCACGACCCCGGCCGCGTCGCGGTTGACCCGGCAGTGATGCTCGCCGACGGCGGCGGGGCGATCGGGGACCTGGCCGTGCTCCGCGACCAGCGCGACGTGTTCGGTCCCGTCGCCTCCACTCCGACCGCCCTGGCGCGTACTGGCCGGCATCGACACGACAGTGCTCGATGCGCTGCGGGCGGCGGCCCGGGCCGCCGCCCGCGAGGTCGCCTGGCTGCGGGCCGCCGAGACCAGGGACGGCATGCCGTCGGCCCGCGCCGGAGGACGGGAACTGCCGGGCCTGGTCCTGGACATCGACGCCACCCTGGTCACCTGCCACTCCGAGAAGGAACAGGCCGCCGCCACCTGCAATCGCGGCTTCGGCTACCACCCGACGCTCTGCTTCCTCGCAACACCGGCGAAGCCCTCGCCGGCATCCTGCGACCCGGCAACGCCGGAGCGAACATGCCGCAGACCACATCGCGGTCATCGACGCGGCCCTCGCGCAGATCCCCGACGCCCACCGGCACGGCACCCCGATCCTCATCCGCGCCGACAGCGCGGGCGGCGCCAAGGCGATCCTGGCCCACCTGCGCGGCCTGCGACAGCGCGGCATCCAGACCACGTTCTCCGTCGGACACGCCGTCACCGCCGAGTTCCGCAAAGCCATCCGTGCCCTGCCCGAGCACCTCTGGCACCCGGCCCTGGAACAGCACGATGCCCTCCGCACCGGGGCCGAGGTCGCCGAACTCACCGACCTGGTCGACCTCGCCGGCCACCCGGACGGCACCCGGGCCATCGTGCGGCGCGAGCGCCCCACCCCGGCGCCCAGCTCTCGCTCTTCGACCAGGACGAAGGAATGCGTCACCAGGTCTTCCTCACCGATCCGTCCGTCGCCGGCGGCGGGTCGCTGCAACATCTGGAGGTCCGCCACCGCGCCCACGCCCGGGTCGAGGACCACATTCGCTGCGGCAAGACCACCGGCTTCGGCCGCTTCCGCTCCCGCCACTTCGCGATCAACGTCGCCCGGCTGGAGCTGTCCCTGACCGCCGTCGACCTGCTTGTGTGGGCCCGGACCCTGCTGCTGGACGGCGAACTGGCCACCGTCGAGCCGAAGAAGCTCCGCTACCGGATCCTGCACGCCGCCGCCCGGACCACCCGCGCCGCACGACGCATCCACCTGCGAATCGCCTCCACCTGCCCTGGCGACACGAACTCACACTCGCCTTCGCCCGCCTCGCGGCACTGCCCCGCCCGGCGACCTGACCCGACGACACTGCCACAGACCGCCCACGACCCGACGACCACGGAGCACCCGACCACGCGTCGGGCCCTCGGCCTGCCCACCCCGCCGCGAACAGGCCGACCACTGCCTCCAGCAAGATCAACCCGACTCAGCCAGACCCAGCTGAAACGCGGAGGCTAGCGGTCGTAGGCGGTCGGTGCGCGCATGACTGGCTGGCCGCACATGAACCAGGCTCCGTTCATCAGGCCCCTTGGACTCGATCATCTAGGCTGGCGCGGTGACTGATGAGCAGGAGCGGGTGCAGCCGTCGGGAGTGTGGGCCACGGCGGTGGGGGTGGCCAGGGTGCGGGCGCTGGAGACCGAGCGGGAGAACGCGCTGTTCCGCGACCCACTGGCACAGGCCTTCGCCACCGCCGGCGGCCTGTGGCCCTCCTCGCCGTCGCTGCCCGGTGACGAGGCCGCGCGACGCCGCCGGCTGGCCGTGTCGTTCTCCATCGTCATCAGGACGAAGTTCCTCGACGACCTGTTGCAGCAGGCCTCCGTGTCCGGGGTCCGACAGGTTGTGCTGCTCGGCGCCGGCATGGACAGCCGGGCCTTCCGGATGGACTGGCCCGAGGGCACCCGGCTGTTCGAGATCGACACCGCCGCGCCACTGGACTTCAAGGCTTCGGTGCTGCGCCAGGAGCGGGCCGTCGCACGCTGCGAGCGGATCACCGTCGCGGCGGATCTGCGTGAGGACTGGCCGGCCGCGCTGGCCGCCGCCGGACACGACCCGGCGGTGCCGACCGTGTGGATCGCCGAGGGACTGCTGATCTATCTGCCCGAGGACGCGGTGGAGCTGATGCTGGCCCGGGTCGGCGCGCAGTCGGCGGCAGGCAGTCGGATGGGGCTGACGCTGGGCTCGCGCGGCGTGATCGAGCGCTTCGGCGTGGACGCCGTGCAGGGATCGGCGGCGTCCATGTGGGTTTCGGAGATGCCCGACGACCCGGTGGGCTGGCTGGCCGGGCACGGCTGGGAGGCCACCAGTCACACCCTGCGCGAGTGCGGTGCCGCCTACGGCCGCCCGATCAGCACCCCGCCGCAGGGCGAGGAGCGGCCCGGCGGATTGATCTCGGCGGTCCGCCGGTAGAGCGCCTCGTTCTTCATCGGACACGACATGGCCCAGATCCGCTGGTCACGGAAAGTGACAGAGACACGGCCGGATAGCCCCCGGTCAGGTGGCCGCCGGTGGGAATCTGACCGGGCCACTGACAGTCCGTCGCCGGGTAGTCTCCGGTCCGTCCGTCCACGAACTCACCCGCCACCTCGACCCCGCCCCGCCGCGCCGGGTGTCCGGCCGGCCGGGGCGCACCCGAGGCCGGTCGCGACGGCCTCGGTGCTCGTGTCGTGCGCTACGCGTTTGTGGATCGGACGGCGGGTGATGCCGGGGTCCGTGCGGGCGGGGCCGGTCCGGCCGGGCTGTATCGGGGTGACGTGTCGCGGTCCTCCTTGTCCCTAGTCGTGGGGGTTCGGGAGCCAGGGTTGGTGCCAGGTGGTGCGGGCGGGGATGTGTGTGGGTCCCCAGGTCCCGCGTTTGTAGGGCACCGGTGTGGGTGGGTGGTCGACGAGGGGTTGGATCACGCGCCAGGTTTCCTCCACGACGTCCTGGCGGGTGAACAGGGACCGGTTGCCGGTGAGGGCGTCGTTGAGGAGTCGTTCGTAGGGCTCGGGGGGCTTGCCGAGTTCGGCGGCGAAGGACAGGTTCAGGTGGATGTTCTGGGCGGAGTGACCGGATGCCTCTTTGGAGAGCATGCTGAGGCGCAGGCCCGGGTCGGGGTCGATCCGTAGGACCAGTTCGTTGGCGTCGGGGTGTTCGGGCTCGTCCAGGAAGGCGAGCCGGGGCGGGCGTTTGAAGACCACCCGTACCTCGGTGGCGCTGGTGGCGAGTGCCTTGCCGGCTCTGATGGAGAACGGCACTCCGCTCCAGCGCCAGTTGTCCACCTCCAGGCCGAGTTCGACGTAGGTCTCGGTCACCGATCCGGGCTTGACGCCGGGAACGTCCAGGTAGCCCTCGTACTGGCCGCGCAGGCAGTGGGCCGGGTCGGCTTCGGCCATCGCTCGGAAGACGTCGACCCTGCGGTCCCACAGCGCGTCCGGGCCGGGGCCGACGGGTGCTTCCATCGCGATCAGGGCGAGTACCTGCAGGAGGTGGTTCTGGACCACGTCGCGCAGCGCGCCCACCGGGTCGTAGAACGCTCCTCGGTCCTCGACGCCGAAGTCCTCGGCCATGGTGATCTGCACGGCCGCCACGTGGTCGCGGTTCCAGACCGGTTCGAGGAGCGCGTTGGCGAACCGCAGGAACTGGATGTCCAGTACGGGCTGCTTGCCGAGGAAGTGGTCGATGCGCAGGATCTGATCCTCGGCGAGGACCCGGTGGAGCCGCGCGTTGAGGGCCCTGGCGGAGGCGAGGTCGTGACCGAAGGGCTTCTCGAGCATCACCGTGGCGTGCGGGGTGAGGTGTGCCGCGGCCAGGGCTTCCACGACCGGGGCGAACAGCGAGGGCGGGATCTCCAGGTAGAAGAGCGGCTTCTCGGCGCCTTCCAGCAGCCCGCTCAGTGCCTGGTAGGTGGCCGGGTCGGTGAAGTCTCCCTGCAGGTAGGACAGCCGCCGGGCCAGCCGCTCGAAGGGCTCGGCCGACACGCTCTCGCCGGTCGTGCGCAGTGCTTCGCGCAGGGCGGAGACCAGGTGGTCGTGCGACCAGTCCTCGAGCGCGACGCCGATGATCGGGCAGTCCAGGAGGGCGGCCGCCTCCAGACGGTAGAGCGACCGGAAGGTCATCTTGCGCGCGAGGTCGCCGGTGATACCGAAGATCACCAGGGCATCGGCGCTCACCGCTGGGCTTCCGGCCGCACGGATCCACGCCCGCCCGCCCGGCCGGGGCGCGCCGTGGCTGTGCCGACGCGGCCGTCGTGGCCCGGCGCGGGGCCGAAGGCCGCCCACAGCTCGGCCCGTGACCACGCGTGGGCGTCGAACGGCTCGCTGCGCTTCGGGGCCGGCGCCGTGCCCGTCTCGGTGGGAACACTGCCGGGGTCCAACGGGTGTGCGCGAGCCCATCCAGGTAGACGATTACTCATGAATGGGACGATATAACCCAAAGTATCTGTCTTGTTGGCGCCGCGACTCGCGTCGCCGGGCCGCCTCGCGTGCCGGGCGCAGGCGGTCCTTCGTATGTGGGCGGTCCGGGTGGGGGCCTCCCGGTGGCGCGGCGGTGAAGTGCCGCCGGCAGGCCGCCCGGCGTGTTGTGCTGGCGCCAGCACCGGGTGGTCCGTCCCCCACCACCGCCGTTTGTCGAGGAGAACACCCATGCCCCGCTCCTCGGGAGGATGCGCGGTGTCAGGGGGTGGCGTGGCGCAGGATGTCGAGGACCTCGTCGGTGATGGCGGCCTCGTTGTGTTCCAGGTCCGGGCCGGTGAGTTGGTCGGAGCGTTCGGGGAGGCCGGCGAGGACGGGGGTGTGGAGGTGTCCGCCGGGCAACTGCGGGGCGAGTTCGAGCCGCAGTCGGTTGGAGCGGTAGGCCACCTCGTTGGACAGGTACCCGCCGCCTCCGCCCTCGACGGCCCGGGAGCCGGGGGTGGGTCCGTTCTCGCGGTCCACCGGTTCGTCGCTTCCGGCGGGGATCTCGGTGACGGCGGTGTTCAGCTCAACGGGGTAGGGCTGTTGGACGGCGGTCATGGCCGCGGCGGGCAGGGTGGTGGGGATGAACTCGGCGCCGGGGCCGAGGCCCGGGGCGGTCACCGGGTGTTCCCGGGTGCCGCCGGAGAGCGTGCGGGTGTTGTCGGGGTACGGGTCGGCGGAGCGGTTGCGGCCGGCCCAGGCCTCCACGGTGAACAGCCCGGGGTAGCCCTGGCTGATGGTGGTGATCTGGTCGGCGCGGCGGGGGCCGGGGGACAGGCGCGGACCGAAGGCGCGCTCGACGATGCCGTGGTCGAAGTCGGCGTAGCGGACGGGGAGCAGGGCGGCCCTGATCTCGGCCCGGGTGCCGTCGGCCAGGGTGATCCGCAGGCCGTTCAGTCGCAGGGCGGCGGCTCCGGAGGGGTTGGCGCGGCGGAGCTCGCCGTCGAGGCCGAAGGGGTCGAAGCCGCTGACGAACACCCGCCGCAGGCCCGGTGCCCCGCTGAACTCGTTGTCCAGCAGTCCGCGGGAGGCGTCCTCGAACCGTGCCCGCAGGGCGCCGGTGTCGACGGGGAAGGCGGGCTGCCACTGGGCGAGGCGGACGGTCATGGCCAGCCGGGTCCAGTAGAGGGGGCGGTCGTCCCGGGCGGGCAGATCGCCGCCGGGGCGCCGGTCCTGCGCGCGGTCCACCGCCGCCCGCCAGAGCGCCCGGCCCCAGGCGTCCACGAGTTCCCGGGCCTCGGCGGCGTTGCGGGCGGTGCACAGGGCGGCGGGGAAGCGACTGACGAAGTCGCCGAGGCCGGCGCGCTCGGTGAAGGCAGCCGCCCTCGGGTCCGCCAGGCGGGCCTGCTCGGCGTCGACCGGGGGTGCGGTGGCGGTGCGGCAGGCGGGCTGGGCCTGGGCCGTCGCGCTGTCCGGGAACAGTGGCACGGCGAGCGCGCCGACGAGGCTCGCGGCCACGGCGTAGCGGGTGAATGTCATAAAGTGTGACATTACATCGACTGCTGACGGGCCGCCAGATCGCCTTGAGGAGACCGGTTTCACCGCTCTACGGGGCACCCGCACGGTCCGGGTCGTGCCTGCCGCCCGTCAGGATCATCACGCTCCGCACCCTATCGATCACGGTGTACGACGGGGCGGGAATGCGAACAGTTCGCTGTTGTCCGGCAGCGTCGGCCCTGGACGGGTTCGACGAGGTCAGGTCCGTGGACGACGGCGGCGGGCGGCCGGGGCCTTCACGGCGGAGGTGCCCGCCTGGCGCACAAAGGTGATCCGGGTCCCGGTCGGGAGCACCCGAGCTGAGCGCTACTCACGAGACAGCGGCCCGCCAGGCGGGCCGCTGCCGAGTCCTTGACCACTCAGGACGGGGGGTGGGTGCCGTTCAGAGCGCTGGTGTCCCCGTCCTCCTCGGGCGTGGCGCACGCAGGCATGGTCGGATCGGGCTGAGGCCGGTCGAACGTGCCTGTTCGGATCAGGGCAGCGCAGGCCGCCAGGATGACGGCGACAACTCCCACCCCGACCAGGGAGGTTCGCAGACTCGTCGCCGTCGCGGCGAGACCGACGGCGGCCGGACCCACCAGGAATCCGGAATAGCCCAGGGTCGTCACCACCGAGATCGCAGATGCCCGTGAACGGCGGTCGGTGCTCGCGCCGGCCAGCGAGAGGATGGTCGGGGCGCACACGGACGTGCCGAGGCCGGCGATCACGACACCCGCCAACGTGAGCGCGGCGCTGGGCGCGAGTGCGGCGAGCAACGTCCCGGTGGCGCCGACGAGTGCGCCGCCCATGAGTACGTCGCGCTCCGGCTTGCCGGCGAGCATCCGGTGCCCCCATGCACGGCCGACGGCGGCGGACGCGGCGAACATCGCGGGGCCGAGGGCGGAGACTTCGGCGCTGGTGCCGAAGGCCGAGCGCAGGAGAACGGCGGCCCAGCTCTGCCAGGCGTTCTCCACCAGATAGGCCAGGGCGCAGAGCCCCCCGAGCAGTAGCAGGGGGCGGTTCCACGCAGCAGCTCGCGGCCCGGGGCCCTGGGATTGTCTCGCCGTCACGGTGGCGTCCCGGTCGAGGACGTGCACGGTGATGGCTGCGGCGAGGATGATCACGGACACTCCGGCGAGCACGCCGTGCGGGCCGACCCCGCTTCCGAGCACGACACCGGTGGTCATGGCGGAGATCACGACCGCGGTCGAGAAGCACGCGTGGGCAGCGTTCATGATCGACCCGGTGCGGGCCTCCTCGTCCACCGCCAAGGCGTTGACGGCGACGTCCATCGCGCCGGAGGCGGCGCCGGTCAGCGCCAGCAGACCGATCAGCGACGCCCCTGAAGTCGCCAGCGACGGCAGGAATCCGGCCGCGGCCATGACCGCCACGCACCAGGTGGTCGCCGGCCTGCCCAAGCGGTCGACGACCGTGCCGGCGATCCGCATGGAGCAGAGCGCGCCGACCCCGATCATCAGCACAGCCACGCCGAGTTCGCCATCGTCGACGTGGGCCTGGTGCTGCAACTCGGGGACGAGTACACCCCAAGCACCCCAGAACGCGCCGAACGAGAGGAAGGCGGCGAGGACTCGGACACGTCCAGCGGTCATGCGACAGGGGCCCTTCTCGAAGGGACGTCGACTGCATTGAACCGCAAACCGCACCCCATGGGACTCGTATGACGTCGGGGAGGCGTCGGTGCCCGGCGGTCGGACTGCTCCCGGGGCGCGCGAGGTGCGTCACTCGCGAGGAGCAGCGTCGAGTGGCGCGGGTACGACTGCGCCCCGTAGGTGGAGCGGCTCCCGCAGTGGGGCCCGATCCGGCGGCCGGAGCCGGTGCCGACCGGCGCCGCTGCGGCCCGTTCCGCTGCCGTCCGGCGCTGCGCGACGAGGCGGACAGGTGCAAGCTGGCTGTGGCCACGGCCCGGCCGCGGGGACCGTTCCTGCGGAGGCCGTCGGCGTCCTCTGTGGCTGCCGGCGGCGGACCATGCCCGAGGTTCGAGCTCCGGTACAGCGAGCGGCTGACCAGGACCGGGTCGAACCCCGAACCTCAGGCCCTGGCCACGTCCCGAACTCCGAGGGAGGACCTCATGACGTCATCCACCAACGCATCGCCCGGTGATCCCGAAGCCGCGACCGCCCAACCCCAGAACCTCCGGCTGGAGGCGAACGAGAGGCTTGTCGTCTCGCCGGACTCGCCGCGGTTCGCCGCGGGCTACCGCGAGGTGCGTCCGCGGTCGATCGACGAGGTGCGCAAGCTGCTCGGCCCCGGCAACGTACCCGACAGCGCCCTCCGTGCAGACCACCTGCGCTTGCGCACCAACGAGCTGACGAAACGTCTGCTGCGGCCCGAGGACCTGGAGGTCAAGGATCCGATCGCCCGTGGCGAGGCGCGCAACCTCGTCTACCTGGCCGCTCGTGAGTATGTCCATGCGGCCAGTACGGCGACGTTGAAGCAGTGGCGTCCGGCGATCGACCGCTGGCTCGCCGACGTGCGGCCGATCCTCCACATCTTCACCGCGGGGGACATCGACATCGCGGACGGTGCGACGCTCACCCTGTCGGCCAACACGCAGGGACTCGTCGCCCGTCGCGTTCGGATGCACGGCAGTGGTCGCATCGTCTGCCTGGGGAACGTGAAGATCAGCGCCGTCTCGGTCGAGGGCACGCCGGCGTAGTGGCGGTGACTCGATCCGGTCGGTACCCGTAACGGGAAACGTACAACGAGAGGTGAAGAACCATGCCTGACATCAACAGCGGCGGCTCGGACGGCGTCGACGGACTCGCCGGGACGTCCGGGGGCACCGGCGCGACCGGCCAGGTCGGCGATGCCGGCGTCGACCACTGGGTCGGCAGCGATCCGCCGGGCGACGGTGGTGCCGGCGGCAACGGTGTGAGCGGGGCCGACGGCACCGCCGGGGGCGACGGCCGGAACGGCAGCAACATCGTCCTGGAGGTGGACGACTTCGTCGTCGGCTTCAACGTCAACACGGGCGGTGGCCGCGGCGGCCGCGGAGGTGACGGCGGACGCGGTGGCGACGGGGGCTTCGGCGGCGGCGGCGGGGAGCCCGCGCACGACGGCGATCCGGACGGTGACGGCGGTGACGGCGGTCGTGGTGGTGGCGGTGGTGACGGCGGCCGTGGTGGCAACGGCGGCAACGGCGGCAACATCACGATCGTGGCCAACACCATCACGACCGGAACGGTCAGTGGGACCTCGGCCGGCGGCCCGGGCGGACTCGGCGGCGCCGCCGGTGCCGGCGGGAGGGGCGGGGAGCCGGGCACCGGTACCAACGCCGGCGCCCAGGGCAGCCCCGGTGCCACCGGCGAGACCGGCGCGTCCGGCACCAGTGGGGCGGACGGTTCCGTCGCCATCATCGAGCGAGTCCCCACCCCCTGAAGCGAGCGAATCCCCACTCCCTGAATCGAGCGGATCCCCACCCTGACAGGAGGGCCATGCCGGTCCTGACCCCCGATCCCACCCGGCTGGACCGCTTGGTCGGCGGGCAGCTGCGATCACTCGCCGCGGCTGCCCGCCTTCCGCACGCGACGACCGAGCGGCTCGGCGAGGTGTTCGACGCCCTGACCCGGGAATCGCTCGACCGTACGGCCGCCGAGGCCTATCCGGGCCTGTCCCGCATCAACGCCAACGGCCTGCCCTTCCAGTGGTCGGCCTGCTTCAGCACCGTGGGCCCACCAGGGGCGGTGCGGTTCCTGTGCGAGACCGGCACGCCGGGCACCGCGGCGTGTGAACGGCTGGAGATGTCGCTGGACCGGCTCGGGCAGGCCTGCCGCATCCTCGGCCTGCCCGGCGTCCCGCGCTGGTTCGCGCAGGACGTACTGCCGACCGTCCTGCCGGACGGCGGGAACCTTCCGGGGCACTGGCGCAGCGCCCTGTGGACCGGGGTCGGTGCGGCAGGGGCCACCGTCGCGCTCAAGCCCTACCTCAACCTCTGCCGGGACCGGCCGCTCGACAGGTGGCGGCGCGTCGGCCGAGTCCTCAGATCACTGGGCCGCGAGCGCGCCCTTGAGCGGCTGTGTGAGCTGTCCTCACAGGTGTCGGCCGGGTCGTGGCCGGTCGGTCTCGCCGTCGACATCACGCCCACGGGTGAACCGGGGCGGGTGAAGACGTACTTCAGATCGGAGAGCGTGACCGCAGCCTGGCTGCAGCGCTGGTACACGGCCCTCGGCGCAGCGGCCCACCTTCCGGCCGTGCGCGAGCTGCTCGACGCCTTCCCCCACCCGGACCGGGTCGCCTACCCCGACGGGGCGTTCGTCCTCACCCTCGAAGCGCATCCCGCCGACGGCGTACTCACGCTCAAGACCGATCTCGCCGTCACCCGGTGGACCGCGGGCGATGCGCCCGCCACGCGGGGCACCGCCCGGTTGCTCGGCCGCCTCGGCCTGGATCCCGACGGACTCGACGCCACCCTTGCGGCCCTCGGCACACCGCCACCGGCGCAGGACCGCAGCGACGTCGTCCGCTTCGTCGGGCTCGGCTACGAACCCGACGGCTCGCACCACGTCAACGTCTACCTCGAACCGCCGTCGGCCACCACGGCAGGGGAGCCCCGTCGCGACCGGCCCCCGGGCGGAGCACGCCGACGGGCGGCCGGGCAACCGTCCGCCGCGGACGTCGCCGCCGCCGTTGGGCGCGGCCTGCGGTGGCTGAACCGGGCGCAGCGGCAGGGCTGTTGGAGCGACTACTCGCTGCCGGTCGGCACCGCCGACGCGTGGGTGACGGCCTACGTCCTCGCCCAGTTGCCGGGCCTTCCCGCCGGGCCGTCACGACGTCCCGCCGACGCCGCACTCCGGTGGCTGCTGTCCGCGCGAACCCCGGGGGGAGGGTGGGGCTACAACGGGACCTGCGACGACGACGCGGACTCCACGGGTCTGGCGCTGCGGGCGCTGCGCTCGCGCGGTCTGCCCGTCCCGCCCGAGGCCCTGGCCGTGCTCCAGCGGTGCCGCCACCCCGACGGTGGCGTCGCGACCTACCCGCCGGGCTCGCTACCCGGCGGGGCGTGGGCCGCGCCGACCGCCGACGTGACCGCGACAGCGGTCGCGGGCCTCGGCACGGGAGCGGCCCGGGCGGTCTCCTGGCTCCTCGGACAGCGCGGTGACAACGGCCTGTGGAGTCCGTACTGGTGGCTGACACCGCTCTACCCGACAGCGTCGTCCCTCGACCTCCTCACCGGGCCGCACCGCCGGCCGGTGGCGGACCGAATCCTCGAACCGACCCGCGCGGCGGTGCGCCACTACGTGCCCGACGGCGCCTTCGAGACCGCGCTCCTCCTGCGCTGCCGGCTCGCCCTGCGCGTCCCCGCACCGCACGAGCCGCTCAGGAGCCTCCTCGACCGGCAGAACCGCGACGGCTCCTGGCCCGCCTCGGCCCACCTGCGGCTGACCACGCCGACCGTCCATGAGCCGTGGAACGTCGTGGACGCCGGTACCGTCCATCTGGACCACCGGGGCATCCTCACCACCGCGACCGTCCTCGGTGTCCTGCTGTCCCTCTGCAACGACGGTGGACCGGTTGAGCAGTACGGGGCCGGATAAGTGTGACGTGGCGGCTGAGCGTGGACGGTGCGACGTCCTCGTGAGCGCCAAGGTCCGAATCTGGAAGATCATCAGAAGTCGCCCGTGGCTGCCTGTCACTCCGGTGGGTTGCCGGTTGTGTCGTTGCGGCCGTCGTACGAGGAGCCGGCCGCGCTGGTCGCTGTCCAGGCCCGTGCAATCGCCGAACCGCACACCACGGTCGCCGAGCTGCGCGGCATTCCCGTCCAGAGCCGGCCACCTGTGCGAACTGACAGCATGGCCCCATGGATGCAGTGGACTTTGGCGAACTCGTTGTGCGTCGCGTCGGAGAGTCGGAGGCGGACGCGCTGGTTGGTATCGACTCCGTCGCGCTTGAAGGGGACGGGGAGCGGGAGGCGAGTATCCGAAGGTGGTGCCGGCAGGGCCTGGTGGTCGTAGCGGAAGGTGCGTCTGGCCTGCTCGGCTACTGCGTAGTTGAGTACACGTTCTTCGAGCAGGGCTTCGTCACGATGCTGATGGTCGCACCATCCGCTCGTGGCAGAAGCGTTGGCCGACGGTTGCTGGACGCCGTGGCGGCCTCGTGCGAGACCCCGAAACTGTTCACCTCGACGAACGTCTCCAATCAGTCGATGCAGCGGCTGCTGCATCGAGCAGGGTGGAGGCCGGTCGGCCTTCTCCACGGCCTTGATGAGGGTGACCCCGAACTGTTCTACCTCTGCCGGACGCAGCTCGGGACGGTGCACCTGTGACCCGTGACGTGACGGTGGCCGCGCGGGTTCTTCGACTGTGACCAGGAACTGGCCCGTGCGGTATTGACCTTTCCGGTCTTCTGCGGCGTCTCCCGTGCACATCTCGGCAATTTGACCGGAGAGGTGGCAGACCGGTGGCTTGCCCGGTGCGAGTCGGCGTTCCGTGAGTGTCATGGTGCCGAGTGGTGGGGAGAGGTCGGCGCCGGGCGGAAGCACGACCTGTCCTGGCACGAACCGACCCAGATCGTCTGCCTTGCGCGCCAGGTGGTCAAACGGCGCACCGTGGTTGGCCAAGCTGGCTGCCTCGTCCCACAACGCCGCGCCGTGCCTGAAAGTCCGCACCCTCCCGTGCTACGTGAGCCGGCCGGGGGAACATTCGTCCAATCCGCCGGGGGGTGCCGGCGGCGACAGTGGGCGCATGACTGTTTCTGACGGCGGACCGGTCGAGGATCCCGACGGGTGTTCTGGCCAAGGCGGTGATCACCGATGCGAAGAAGACGGACGCCCGGTCGTGGCTGGGGTCGGTGTCGGTGGACGCTTTGCAGTCGTCCCTTCGTGACCTGGACACGGCCTACCGGAACTTCTTCGACAGCGTGTCGGGTAAGCGGTCCGGTCGCCGGGTGGGCCTTCCGGTGTTCAAGTCGCGGAAGGACAACCGGCAGTCGTTGCGGTTCTCCCGCAACGGCTTCCGGCTGCGGTCCAATGGCAAGTTGAACCTTGCCAGGATCGGTGATGTGCGGGTGAAGTGGTCGCGGGCGCTGCCGGCCGATCCGTCGTCGGTGACGATCGTGCTGGACCCGTCCGGCCGGTACTTCGCTTCGTTCGTGGTGGACGTCGAGCCGGACCATCTCGCCGAGCTGGACACCGAGATCGGCATCGACCTCGGCCTGACCACCTACGCCGTCTGCTCCGACGGCACGGTGATCGACAACCCGCGTTTCCTGCGGAAGGCGGAGAAGAGGCTCAAGGCCGCGCAGCGGGCGCTGTCCCGGAAGGCGAAGGGGTCGAAGAACCGGGCGAAGGCCCGCAGGAAGGTTGCCAGGGCGCACGCCAAGGTGGCCGACACCCGCATGGACTGGCTGCACAAGCAGACGACCAGGCTGATCCGCGAGACCCAAGCGATCTACCTGGAGGACCTGAACGTGCGCGGCCTGGCCCGCACTCGCCTGGCCAAGTCCGTCCACGATGCCGGATGGTCCACCTTCCGGCGGCTGCTCGAAGAGAAGGCCGCACGGTACGGACGGGACGTCGGCGTGATCGGCCGGTACGAGCCCACGTCGCAGGTGTGCTCCGCGTGCGGGGTCCTGGACGGACCCAAGCCGCTCGGCATCCGCACGTGGGCGTGCGGCCCGTGCGGCACCTCTCACGATCGTGACCTCGATGCTGCTCGGAACATCCTGGCCGCCGGGCGGGCGGACAGGCTAAACGCCTGCGGAGGGCCGGTAGGACCCGGTGTGGCGATCCCACGCCGGGCACGGCCCGTTGAAACAGGAACCCACCGGAACGCCGGCCGCACCGGGCGCAAGCCCCGTGCCGCAGACGCGGCCGGAATCCCCGTGCTTCAGCGCGGGGAGGATGTCAACCACGGGACCGCGTCCTCGACCGGCTCGTGGGACCAGCTGGTTGGCCATCCGTTGGCTGCCTACAGCTCCGTCCACCCGCACGTCCGCCCGCGCCGGGCACCGAGCGAGTGCCAGACGGGCGCGGACGGCCCGGACTGGATCAGGTCCTCGATCCGGGCGGCGCCGGCCGGGACGGCGGCGAGCGGTTCGGCGAGGGCCGGCAGTTCGTCGGCGGCGAGCTGCAGGTCGGTCACCGCCGCGCCGACCGAGGGGGTCGGGGTGCCGACCAGGACGATCAGTACGCGTGGGAAGGCCCTCCAGCGCCGCTCCCACGCCCGGCCCGACCCGGCCGGGGCCCGGCTGCTCCCATAGCCGGGCGCAGGCCGCCAGCTGCGCCGCGCAGTGCTCGTCGCCAGGGCCGGGGCGGTGGAGCTCTACGAACGCCCGCAGCCGCCCGCTGTCGGTGGTCGCGGTGTAGGCGAGCTCGGCGGCGGGCCGGTACACCTCGGCGCCGGCGGGCAGCTCCGGGGGGCGAGCGGGCTGCGGGCCTCGCCGCGCTCCCGGGTTTCGGTGACGAAGGCGGCGTGGATCCGGCCGACGTCGAGCAGGTGCTCGCGCCTGTGCCTCACCGCCGGCTTCTCCGAGCCGGGCACCGGCGCGGCCGGGCGCAGGGCTTCGGGGAAGGTGGCCGTCACGGCGGAGCCGGCCGCGGTGAGGTGCCAGGCCTTCGCGCGGCCGGCCTGCGGCAGGGTCACGAACTCCGCCAGGCCATCGGCCTGGAGCCGCGTCAGCCGCTTCTAAGCCCGCTTGATCCCGGCGGCGCCGTCGTGCAAGCGACCGGCCGGCCCGGCGGCCGCCTCGCCTTCACCGTCCAGATGAAGGCCGATCAGTACGTCTGCTCGGCCGGGTCGCAGAAGGACTCCGGCGGGGTGCACCGCGGCTTCAACCCCCCCCGCGCGGACAGCACCGAGGAGCGCACCTACGGCTCCGCCACCACCGGCGGGTTCGACGCCGCTGAGTGGTCCCCCGGCGCGTGGCGGACCACCACGGCGACCTCACCGAGGCGATGCGGGCCTGGCTGGTGGAGACCGGCCGTGCCGAGATCGCCGACCTGGAGCTCCGCATCCGGACCCCCACCGGCCACCGGACCTCCGAAGTCCTCATCGGCTGACCCGCCGCGCCGTTGTGGTTGCATGCCTGGGGAAGCCACGGCCGGGCAGCGGCCCGAACGACGGGGCTGCGCCGGCGGCCGGGGGAGACGGCCGGGCCGGCAGGCGGGCGACCGCGCGGGAGTTACGGCCGGGTCCTGCACGGAGCGGGTCGCGGCACTGTTGGCGCCGTCGCGCTGTCAGAAGGGGTGGAAGAAGGGAGCGGGATGCGGGCCACGAGTTCGCGGGCGGCCCGGGTCACGTAGGTGATGGCTTCGTCCGGGGGCGTCTGCGGCCCGCGGTCCCAGAGCGCTTCCAGCGCGTCGAGCAGGGGCGCCAACTCCTCGGACGGCCCGTAAGCCTCCGCGACGTTCTCGATGATGAGTTCGGCGCCCACGAAGGGGTCGAGCCATCCGCCGACGATTTCGGCGGCCCACCAGCGGGCGAGCGCCAGCCGGCCCTCCCAGTATTCCTCGGGCGGGTGGAAGCCGAACCCGAGCTCGTCCATCACCTGGCCGAACAGCTCCGAGGCCTGATCCTCCTCGCCACCCAGCAGCCAGGCGAGGAGCCACAGCGACGGTGTGTCGACTCCGGCGACCAGGGCGCGGAGTGCGGCCTGGATCAGAACGTCCGGGTCCGCACGCCGGTCGTCGACCCACTCGTGGGCCAGCCCCCGGAGCCCACGCACTGCCTCGTCCGCCGTTGCGGGGGCTTCGCTCGTCACCATGGCGGCATGCTGCCACGCGCCGCCGGCGTTCGCGAAGCCGATATCGCGTCGCCGGGTGCCGCCTACGCCGCCGCCGGGCCCGACCTCGGCCTGCTGCTCGCCGTCGGGTTCGTGAGGCAGACGGAAGCGGGGGCGCGGCGGGTACGGGGCTTCCTGCCGCAGCTGGACGGGCTGCTGACGGAGGGTCTGGCGCTGCTGGACCAGGTGGAGGTGGGGGTTGCCTACCCGGGCGGCTACTGAGCGGCGGCGGCGTGGTTCTGCCTGAGGTGGAACTCGACGGAACGGCACAGGCTCAGCGCGTCCTGCGGGTCGTCGGCCCGGTGGCCGATCCGGCGGATGAGTACCACCGAGTCGAGTGTGACGCCTGTGCGGGCCGGCACGAACAGCAGGTTGAGCAGGGCGGCGCGCGGCGCCGGAACGGGCTTGGCGGCGGCCAGGAGCGCCGGATGTCCCGCAGAGGCAGCAGCAAGACCCCCGCCGCGAGGAGGGGCCCGTGAGCACCCGTCAGCGCCCCGACCTGCCCGCCCCCGAGGACCACGACCAGGCCGACGGTCCCGGCCCGGCCACCGCCGACCCCGCCGAGGTCCCGACACCGAGATCGAGGCCTCCTCGTTCCGCACGATCTGGCGGGTCCTGCGTGCCGACGTTCTCACCGCGCTCGGCGTGCTGAAGGTCGCCACCGCCGACCAGCCGCCGAGTTCTGGCGCGGCCGGCGCCACCGCACCCGGTACCCGGACTACTGGTGGCGGGACTACGCCGACGCTGTCCCCGTCCTGGCGCCTCGCTCGACAGGCTCGCCGGGCTCGGCCCGATGGGCCCCGTGTGGTGGCGCTACGGCCGCCACGGCCTCCACTGCCTCACCGACGCCCTCCGGGGGCGCCCGCGCCACGCACGCGCCAAGCGGCCGCCGTGCTGGACCTGCCAGGGCCCCTGGGCGGCCTGGAGGGCTCGAAGCGGGAACTGCGCAGCGAGGCCGCGCCGGAGGGCCTGTGACGTCCCGGCCGGCTACGTCTACGACCAGGTGTCCACGGACCGCACCTGTAGTGGCGGCGGCAGCTGGAACTCGCCGCAGTTCCACCTCCGCACGCCGGTCAACGGCATGTGGGCGTGCGACGTCCCCCGCGGCTGGACCTACAGCGCCACCACCTCGAACCTGGACTGCGCCTGGTCGTGGAAGGACGAGGACGAGTACGCGCAAGGCCGGCGCCCTGGGCCTGGTCGGCGACGACCTCCACGCCCTGGTCGAGCGGGCCCGTCAGCGCGCGCTCGGCCTCCTCCCGGAACGGGCCGGCCCGTTCGCCGACCCCTGGACCGCCTGGTCACCCGACCCGGCCTGGCCGCTGCCGGTCCTGCCCGACGGCGAGGACGGCACGGCTCCGTGCTGACCACCCGCGGGCTGTCGGCGGTCGCGGTGTACGCGAGCTCGGCGGCGGGCCGGTGCGCCTCGTCGTTCGGGCCGGTGGAGTGCTCGGGGGCGGGGACGAGGTCGAGAGGCCCGCAGCTCTCGCCGCGGGCGCGGGCGTCGTTGACGAAGGCGGTGTGCGCGCGGCCGAGGTCGAGCAGGTGGCCGCGCCCGTACCGCAGGGTGACCCGCTCGGGTGCGGCCGGCCCGTCCGGGCAGCGGGCCTCGGGGAAGGTCGCGGCGGTGGCCGCGCCCTGCTCGGTGAGGTGCCAGGCCTTCGTGAGGCTGTTGGCGGGCCGGTGCCCACCCCGGTCGGCGCCCGCGCCGCGTGACGCGGTGGCTAGGCTGGTGCGCCGTGCCCCCTGCCTCGTCGTCGCTGCCGGCGTTCGCCCTCCCCGAGTCCCTGTGGGACGTCCCGTACGCCGGAGCCCGTTACCCCGGCTCACCGGCCGTCGCCGAGCGGCCCGGTCTCGCGGCCGGGGCGAACTGCCAGCTCTACGCCTACGCGGTGCTCGCCCACTTCGGTTGCGCCGTCCCCCCGCTGCGCTCCAGCGACCTGTGGGAGGACCGGGACGTCACCCTGCGGGTGACCAGCCCGCGCCCGTTGGACCTGTTCCTGTTCAACGCCACCGACGACGCCTACGGGGCGCACGTCGGCGTCTGCGCGGGCGCGGACACCGTCCTGCACCTGTGCAAGGAGGTCGGCCGCCCGGCGGTGTGGCACCAGACGGAGTTCGCGGCGCGCGAGCGCTACCGGGTACTGGTCGGCGTGAAGCGGGTACGGGGCCCGCGTCCGGACGCCGCGCGAGGCTGACCGCGGTCCCGCCGGGCCCGGACGGCGGCGGGCGTTGCGAAGGGGGCGCCCCCGCGGACGATGTCCGCAGGGGCGCCCCCTTTCCGTGCCGAGTACCCGGTCGTGCTCAGGACTCGAAGACGATGTCCACCGTCCTGGGCACGAGCCGAGGCCCGAGCCGGGCCAGGACACGCTCGTCCGACAGCGAGCCCCCGAGGTCGAGGCGGTGCCACGCTGTCGCGGCCGAGGCACCCGAGATCCTCATCTCGAATGCCTCGTAGAGGATGTCGAACATGAAGTACGTCTTCCGGGGGGTGCCGTCGTCGGCGCCCAGCTCGGAGGACAGCCACCACAGCGTGTCGAGCGTCGATCCGCTCTCCCTGCCGTGGTCCCGCAGCCGCAGGATGAACTCCCGGCGGTCGAAACCGGGCTCGTGGAACGCGGGCATGATGTGGCTCCTTCCTATGGGTCCGTCACTTGTCATTCCGGCCAGAAGATCACCTCGACGGAGGTGTAGTTGCCCCTGGTGCCGACGAGTTCCACGACCTCGACCCGCGTGAACTTGTGCGGCCAGCCGTCGCGTCCCGCCATCTTGCCCGTGAACGTACCGCGCGCCGCTTCCCCGTTGGACAGGAGCGGATTGCTCCGTAGCAGCTCGTTGAACTTGTCCAGGTTGGACCGGAGGTCGCGCGAGCCGTCCCAGAGGCCCCGGACGCCCTTCACCTGGTCGCCGAAGAACTGCATGGCCGCCGTGAACTGGTCGCCACCCGCCGGCACGCCGGGGCGGTCCGGTGCACGGATCGTCATCTCGACCACGCCGTCGTCGTTGATCGTCGCCGTGGTTCCCTGCTCCATGAGGTTGCCCCCGTACGGCTGGCGGTACCAGTGGGGGCCGCACTGGGGCGGGGGCGGCCCCTGGTTGTGGACCAGGACCGGGGTGCCGCCGGCCAGCACGTAGTACGTGTGGATGTCCTGGACGGTCAGGTTGTAGGCGGGCTGGAGCGCCTGCCGGTGGGTGGCGCCGTCGACCGTCGCGGTCCGGCCGCCGGTGGTCCGGAGGCTGTCGCCCGGCTTCAGGTCGGCCGCGGCCAGCCACGCCTTCCGGCTGTCCGACCAGAACGGGTGGTTGTCGGTCGCGGTGAGGGTGCCGGTCGTGCGGCCGGGCGAGCGGACCGTCAGTTCCGTGAAGTCGCGGTCGTCGGGGGTCAGGATGGTGGCCTCGACCCGGTTGCCCCCGGTCCGGCCGGACTCCGGGTCGGTCGCCAGGACCTCGTCGCCGGTCCTGACCAGTTCGATCGGCCTGGTGGAGCCGTCGGCCAGCAGGACCTCGGTGCCGGCCGGGAAGCTGTGCGGGATCCTGCACCGGATCGCGTCCGGGAGGTGGTCGTTCAGGAACTTCCCGAACTTGTCGATCAGGCCGCGGACGCTCTTGTCGCCCACCCCGATGTCGAGGAACTTGTCGATCTGTTCGCCCACCGCGTCCCGGGCGTTCTGGCACTGCGGCGCCTTCGACTTGGCGTCACCCGTGATCTTGCCCCAGAGGCACTGGGAGCCTTCGGCGAAGAGGGTCGGGGCGGTGTCGAGGACGAGCGTCGAGAAGAAGGAACCGACCGAGCCGAGGAGGGGGAAGAGGGTGCCGTAGAAGTCGGTGTACTTGTCGAACATCCACTGGTAGGCGTTGCCGTAGAACTCGAGCACCCGCTGGACCGGTGACAGCCAGTCCCAGTCGGCGTTCCAGTCCCAGCCGTCCTTGTCGCCCGGGCGTCCCTTGCCCTTGGCGGCGTCGTCGACGGTCTTCTTGTCGTCCGCCTCCTGCTGGGCCTGCTTCACCGGGTCCCGCAGCTCCAGCTCGCGCGCCAGCATCTGCGCGACGTACTCGGCCAGCGCCTTGGCGCCGTACGCCTCGTACGCGCCGATGGCCGCCTCCGCGGCGGCCTTCGCGTCCTGGCCCGCCGCGGCGGCCGAGGCCCGGGCCGCGGCCGCGGCCGAGTAAGCCGACTTCGCGGAGCCACGCGCGGCCTGCGCCGACTTCTCGGCCTTGAACGACGAGTAGTCCGCCCTGGCCGCGTCCTTCTGAGCCGACTCCTGCGCCGCCGTCGCCGACTTGGCCGCCTGGGCGGCCTGGTTCGCGCTGGTCTCGGCCTGCCTGGCCTTCTCCTGCGCCTGGGTCGAGTACGTCGCCGCCGTCTGCGCCGACTGCTGGGCCTGGGCGGCCCAGTTCGCCGCCTCCTGGTGCGCGTTGTCGGCCTCCGCCGCCGCGTACGCGGCCTCCGCCGCGGCCTGCTCGGCCAGCGCCGTCGCCGCCGCGCCCTCGGCGATCAGCCGCTGGACGTCCGCGACGTGCGTGGCGGCGAGCTGGTCCTTGCGGTTGGCGATGTACTGCCCGGTGGCGGTGAAGGCGTGCAGCGCCTGCGGCGGGCTCTCCAGCGCGACCCGGGCGGCCGCGTCCAGTTCCGGGCCCGCGCCGTTGCGCAGCTGGGCCGCCGTGACCTGGTCGTCGGCGATCTGCGCGGCGAACCGGCCGCCGCCGAGGTACTCCCGCAGCGCGTCCACCGTGCCCGCGTTGAGCGCGGCCCGCGCCGCCGCCTGCACGCCCGGTCCGGCGTCGTTCATCGACTGTGCGACGGTCACCTGGTAGTCGGCGGTCGCCGCCGCGTACTGGCCGGTCGCCAGGAACGTCCTGACCGCCGCGCCGTCGCCCTGCAGCGCGGTCGCCGCGGCCGAACGCACCGCCGGCATCTCGGACTCGCCCGCCAGCGACGCCACCCTGGCGCGCTCGTCGAGGGCGATGCCCTTCTGGCGGCCGGTGCGGACGAACTCCAGCACCGCCGCGTCCGTACCCGACAACGCGGTCCGGGCGGCCGCGGCCTCCCAGGTGCCGGCGATCTGCATCGACAGCAGCGCCAGCTTGCGCCCGTCGGTGACGATCCGGGCGTTGTCCGGGTTCGGCTGTGCCAGCGCCGCCGCGAGCCGGGCGGCCTCGTCGGAGACCTGGCGGACCTCCTGGACGGCCTGCCCGGCCCGGGCCCGCTCGTCCTCGAACGCGGCCTTGGCGTCCCGTGCCTTCTCGACCGCGGCGGCCGTGCGGCTCGCCAGCTCCTCCGCCTCGGCGCGCCGCGCGAGGTCCTGGATCTGGGTGGCTCGCTCGGTGGCCTCCTTGGCCTTGGCCGCCGCGTTCTTCGCCTCCGTGGCATGGGCGTTGGCCACCGCCGCGGCCTGGCCGGCCTCCGTCGCGTGCTGGGCGGCGTCGGCGGCCGCCTGAGCGGCGGCCCGCGCGTGCGCCGCGGCCGAAACCGCGTACGTCTTCGACTCGGCCGCGGCCTGCCCGGCGTCCTTCGCCAGCGCCTTCGCCGCGGTCGCGGAGCGGGTCGCCTCCTGGGCGTGCCGACGCGTCGCCGCCGCCGCCTGCTTGGCCTTCGCCGACTGGGAGGTCGCCTGCGAGGCGAACCCTCCTGCCTGCTCGGCCGATCCGGCCGCCGCGAGGGCGTGGCTGCCCGCGTTGTACGCCGCGTCCGCCGCGTCCTCGCTGCGAGCACTGGCCGTGACGGCCTCGTCGAGTGCCTTCCCGGCGGTCTCGACCGCGATCGCCACGGCCTCGGCGTCCCGGGCCGCCTCGGCCGCGAGCGCCGCCTTGCTGCGGTCGGTGGCCGCAGCTGCGGCGGCCCGGCGGGCCCGTGCGGCCGCCTGCTCCGCGCCACCGGCCGCGTACGCCGCCTGGGCGGCCGCACTCGCCGCCGTCCGGGCGGTGTTGCCGGCCGCCCGGGCCGCCTGGATCGCCGTCTGGGCGGCCCCGGCCGCCCGGGTGGACGCCTCGGCGGCCCGCTCGGCGGCGGCGCCTGCCTTGGAGGTGTCCTGCTGCGCGGCCTGGGTCTCGGCCGCGGCGAGTGCCGCGTCCTCCTTGGCCTGCTTCGCGGCGGCCACGGCCTGCGCGGAGGCGGCCTTCGCGGCCTCGTTCTCGCGGACCGCCTGCGCCGACGCCTCCTTGGCCTGCTGCACGAGCTGCGCGACGCTCGTCCGTTCGGCGTCCCGGGCGCGTGCGACGTGCTGGCCGACCTTCAGGAACTCGCGGACGTCGTCGATGGTGCCGTTGAGCGCCAGCCTGGCGGCCGCCTGGGTGTTGGGCCCGCCGATGCTGAAGAGCTGGACCAGCTTGACCCGGTCGTCGGCGTCGCGCGCCGCGAACTGGCCCTCGGCCAGGAACTTCCGCAGCTCCTCGACACTGCCGTTGAGCGCCTTGCGTCCGGCCGCCTGAAGGCCGGGGTCGGCGCCGTTCAGCATCTGTGACACCTGGAGCTGCTGGTCACCCACCAGGGCCTGTTCCCAGCCCCCGCCAAGGAAGTACCGCAGGTCCTCGGCGGTGCCGTTGAGTGCCGCGTGCGCGGCCTCCTGGACCCCGGGGCCGGCCGCGGCCTGGATCCGCGCCACCTGCACCTGGTTGTCCTGCACCTCGGCCGGCAGTCGGCCCGACGCGAGGAAGGCGGTGACCTCCGCGTCACCGGCGAGCAGCGCCGCGGCCGCGGCGGCCTTGACCGCGGGTCCGCCGTTCTCCCAGTGGCGGAGCACCATGGCCCGTTCCGTCGGGACCAGCTCGGCGGCCGGTTCGTCCGCCATCGCCGGGCCCACCGCACCCACCAGGCCGGCCACCAGCGCGAGCGGCAGCAGCCGCAGACTCGCCGAACCGAGGACGGAGTCGCGCCACCACCTCCCTCGCCGTGTCCGGCCGAACGATATGTCACCCATCGAATCCCCTCCACCAGTCGTTCACGACCAACACCGGTGTTCGGGAGCATATCTGTCGGAGAATTGGATGAGGCACTGGGTCAAGCCATTCCCGGCGGCGCATTCTCGACTGCCGAATCCCCCTCATGTCGGACATAGGGCGACGCTTCACAACCTCGTCATCCCAGCCCGGAACGCCCGAGTTGACGCTCCGTCGACGGCTGGGAAGATTTCCGGAAATCCCTTCCCAGGGATGTGGGGGCATGCCCTAGGGTGCGGTATTGATCTGCCAGGATTCCCGAGGGGAATCACGGTTCAACCACGAAGGAACGGAAGATGACTAAACGTCTTTCCCTCTGGATTGCGGCGGGTTCGTTCGCGACGGCCGCCGTTCTCGGCGGTTCCTCGCTCGCCGCCGCCGAGGCTCCCGTGCCGCCCGCGGCCGCAGGTGACGCGGACACCGCGCCGCCCGCCGTCGAGGACTTCGTGCACCCGCCGAACTCGCCCCATCCGGCGCTGAAGCTGCTGCGCGGGGACGGCCACATCCAGCTCGCCGACTGCAACACGGCCACCCAGATCCAGGTGTTCAGCCGCGCGATCCCCAACACCACCGGTGGGCCCACGGTCTGCTTCCGGGTCACCGGTACGACCGGCTACCTCGCGCTGGAACTCCCGCAGACGTTCATGATCCAGACCGATGACCGCGCTGTTCAGGCGAGCGTCACCTCCGAGGGCGTCACCCAGACGGTGGAGATCGCCAAGGACGGCTTCCGGAACGTCGGCGAGGGGCTGGGCCAGAAGGCGACCACCCTGGTCGAGCTGCGCGTCACCGGCTGATCCGGCCCCGCCCCGGCCGGTCCGGGGCCGGGGGCCGTCCGCCCCGCGCGCACCGCACCTCCTCCCCGTCCCGCACTCACAGCGAGGAACCGACCATCATGCCCCGCTCACCCGCTCCGCGCGCCCGGCGGTCCGGACTGCTCCCCGCCGCGCTCGCGGCCGGCGCCCTGGCGGCGGCCGGCGCGCTGTTCGCCGGCGGGGCACTGGCCTCGGCCGACACCCCGCCGGCCGGCGATCCGGCGGCGGCCCCGCCCGCCGTCGAGGACTTCGAGCACCCTGGTGCCGACGGCGTCACCGGGATCAAGCTGAAGCACGGCGACGGCCGGATCATCCTCGCCGACTGCTCCGGCCAGACCCAGATCCAGGTGTGGAGCCGGTCCGCCGTCAACCCCTTCGGCCGTTTCTGCTTCCGGGTCACCGGGAGCAGCGGGCTCCTCACGGTCGAGCTGTCCGACGTGTACGCCGTCCAGACGGTGGGCGTGGCGGTGCGCGCCGGTATATCCGCCGAGGGCGCGAGCCAGACCGTGGAGGTGGCCAAGGACGGCTTCCAGGGCGTCGGCGAGGGCACGGGCGGCACGCCCGCCGTCCTGGTCGAGCTCCGCGCCACGGGCTGACGCCCGGGACGATCCGGCCGGCCGGGGGAGTGTCCCCGGCCGGCCGTCGTGTCCGCGCGGGAGGCGGCCCGCTTGCACCGGACCGCGCGCATCGGCCGTACGGTCGCACGCCTCCCGGCCCCGCCGTGCGGCGACGCCTCGGCGGCTGACGCGGCATCTCTCCAGAAGCCTCACAGCGCGGTGTGGAGCCCCGCGGCCGGGCTGCCTAGGTTCCGCACGCGCACGACGAAGTGCGCGGGCCGGCGGCGAGCGACGACGCCCGGCGTGAGCCGGCCCCCGGCAGCACGGGAAGATCACATGCACTCCTGCGCACCCTGCCGACGCCACCTGAACCGCGCTCCGGCACCGGCAGGATCCGAAGGGTCCTGTTCTATCGGTCGCCCGTCGCGTCCGTCATTCGATCGTCTGCCGACACTCCCGAGCCGGTCGGCCGGCTCGGGCGGACCGAGGCCTCGATGTGGGCCAGTTGGGCGGCGAGGATCTCTTCGAACGCGGCGCGGCGATCCACCCCGAGGGGACGGACGTCGCGGGCGAAGTGGGCCAGGGCCGGGAAGCGTTCGGGGTCGGCGCCCAGAACCGCCACGCGGAACAGCTCCATGCCCTGTTCGTACTCTCCGGGGGTGACGGTGCTGACCCCGGCCTCGGAGGCGATCAACGCGGCGATGAGGACCGCGATCCGGTGGTAGCGCGTCGGGATCTCCTCGTCGGGCAGCCCCGACGCGCGCAGGGCCTGCAGCACCTCTTCCATGACCAGCCGGGAACCGGTGCCGCTTGATGCGTAGCGTCCCCAGACCGCGGCGAGCTGGGGCTGCTGCCCGAAGGCCTCTCTCACGCGCAGGGCCAGGGAGGTGATTCGCTGCTTCCAGTCGCCCTCGGGGCGGTAGCCGTCCATCGCGGCCAGGAGGATCCGGTCGGCGACCTCGCGCAGCAGCTCGGTCTTGCTGCGGAAGTGGCGGTAGAGGCTGGAGGAATCCGTCCCGAGGGCCGCGGCCAGCTTGCGCACGCTGAACGAATCCGCGTCGCTCGTGCGCAGCAGTTCCGCTGCCGTGTCCAGGATCTCCTCGGTTGACCAACGCCTTCGGCCTGCCATCTTGCTCCTCTCGCAGGATCTCAGCCTAACCTATGCACTTGGCGTTGCACGCACTGCGTGCATAATGAGGACATGAGTACGCCGGGCGGGCCGCCATGCCACTCGCGCCCTGGTGTCCGGGTCGGCGACCGTCGCGGAACTCACCCGGGGAAGACGAAGGGACTCATGACGTGAAGAGCTCACTGGATTGCGCGGCACTGAACGCCGCCATGGAGAACGTCCACCGCGCCGGGATGCCGGGCCTGTTCGCCGAGGTGCGGGACGGCGACCAGGCCTGGCGCGGCGCCGCCGGGGTCGCCGATGTCGTCACCGGTCGTCCCGTCACCGCCGACATGCGGCACCGAGTCGGCAGCATCACCAAGACCTTCACCGCCGCCGCGGTTCTGCAGCAGGTCGAGAGCGGTCGGATCGGTCTCGACACACCGATCGGCCGGTACCTTCCGAAGCTGGTGCCCGGAGAACGCGGTGACGCGATCACGGTCCGGATGCTGATCAACCACACCAGCGGCCTCACCGAGTATCTCCCGTACGCCTACCCCTCCCTCAAGGCGTTCCCCGACCTCGCGAACACCGGGCCCCAGAGCCTGGACGACCACCGGCTCACGCGGTTCGACCCCGCCGAACTGATCGAGATGGGGGTCACCGCACCTGCCGTCGGCACTCCGGGCGGTGCTCCGGGGGGGGTACTCCAACACCAACTACCTGCTCCTCTGCGAACTCCTGGAACAGGTGACCGGCACCACGGCCGAGCGGTACATCACCCGGAACGTCATCGAGCGCGCCGGGCTCCGGGACACCGAACTCCCCGCCGGACCGTACGTCGACGGGCCGCACTCGCGGCTCTACGAGGCGTGGTTCGGAATGATCGACCCACCGCGCGACTACAGCGTCTACGACATGTCATGGGTGGGGCCGTCGGCCTCGCTGATATCGACCGTCACGGACCTCAACCGCTTCTTCGGCCTGCTGCTGGCCGGAGAGATCGTCAGCCGGTCGTCGCTGGCGCAGATGCAACGCACCGTCCCGATCATCTCCCAAGAGGGAAAGATGATCGACTACGGCCTCGGCCTGTACCCGATGGGGGATCCCGGTCTGGGTACCTTCTGGGGCCATGGCGGCACGGTCTGGGGCGGTGGAGCGCTGGCCATGACCCGCGCCGACGGCAAGCGGCAGATGTCCGTCGCGGTGAACCTGCAGAGGTGGAACAGGCTCGACTCCTCCGGCAAGCCGCAGCCCCACCCCATCGACGACGCGCTTGCGACTCTCTACCGCGTGGCGATGTACGGCTGACCGAGCCGCCTGCCGAACCCGTTGAGTGTGGTCGGCCCCACCGCCCGCTGCCCGCCGGGGCGCGTCCAGCCCGAGGAACCGGAGCGCCCGGCGGGACGGGAGGACGCCCTAGTCCATGACCAGGGGCGCCTTGAGCGATCGGCCCCGAGCGTGGCCGGCCCTCGTACGGGGTGCCCGGGGCTCCTTGCCCGGCTGCCGTACGAGTACACAATGGAGGGATCCGTTCAGCACGTGAGCCGATCGTCTCGGGGGCCGGGCAGCGGCGTCCTCACGTGAACCCGCTACGGCGACAGCGTGCCGTCCTGCGGAGCGCGGCCTGGTGTCACCCGGGCCGGGTCCTTCTCTGCCCCAACTCCGGGCGATGGGCTGAACGCTGCCACGCTGCCGAGCAGCATCCGCAGACGCCCAGGCGGATGGGAGCGGGTGCTGGCCAGAGCGTCCCACCAGCGCCGCAGCCGAGGCGTGGTGCGGTCGCGGACGATCTGCGCCCGCCACATCGCGGCCTGGGCGGCCGCGCCGCAGTGCCGCCGGGCGTCGAGGTCGCAGGCGAGCTCCTCCGCCCAGCTCCACACCGTGCCGGATGCAAGCAGCGCGATACCCAGAAGCGCGGCCTCCAGCGGGGGCAGGTACCAGGCCGCGGCTACCATGGGGGCCGCGCCCGCGGCGCGCCGCAGCCGCCGTCATGGGCCGTGCGCGCGCCGTAGGTGGGCCAGTTCGTGCTCCAGCACGATCGCCAGGTGCTCGGCGTCCCGGTTCAGCCAGGTGAGGCCGATCGAGACATGCCGGCCGCGGCCGTGCTGGATCGCGGAAGCCTCCACGTACCCGGACGCGGACGGGTAGGGATACCGACGCTCACCTGGTCGAAGCCTTGCAGCCCGGCGAACTCGCGCACCCGGTCGGCAGCCTCGCGCATCGCGTGGTGGCGTCGGGCGGCCGGGATCCCGGTGAGGTCGGTGTCCAGCTCGGCGAAGGCCCTCCACCGCGGGGCCTCCAGGAGCACCACGGCGTCCATGGCGGCGCGTCCGGCTGTCGACTGCCGGGCCGCAACGACCAGGGTGGACATGAGGGCGGCCCACAGGCCCGGCTCCCAGCCCTGCCACGGGCCGGCCACCCGCAGCACCGCACACCCGGACGCCGCCGGGAACAGAGGACTCCACCACGGAGCCCGGCGAACAGCCGTCCGCACCCGGCCGAGAACTCTCTCAGCCCCGTCCCACCCCACCCCTTGCCGCCTCCCCCGAATCGCCCCGGCGTGGCCGGCCCCAGGCTGCACCTCAGGGCGGCAGGGACGAACCTGTCCCTTCGGCATCAACGCCCCACCTCGCGCCGCGAACCCGCGCGCCGGACTCTCGACTCGTCCGAGGCCGCCATGTCCGCAGTCCTCACCAGGGGACACCGCGATTGCACCGACTTCCACGGCGACTCGTCCTAATCCGTGAGTAGGTGGTTCCAGGTCAGCCCGTGGGTGGGCTGCTGGACTGTCGAAGTGGGTTGGGGTTCGTGGTGGTTACGTGGGCGCCGGGCGGACTCCTGTTGTGTCCCGGCCCGTCGAGGCCTTGAGAGAGACCGGTAGTGCCCGGCGTCTTCGGGCCGCCACGGAACCCAACCCCTGCTCTGAAGAGTTGATCTTCGTGGTGTGAGTCCGCCGCAGGGCGACCTCTTCGCTTGGTCCCGAGCCGTTGAGCTCTGTGCAAGACGGAGCCCCCGCGGTGCGCTGGTGCCGCGAACGGCTGGTGAGATGGCGGACCGAAGAGTCCTGGGATTAGGTCGCCGCGTGGCCCGCACAGGCTCACCACCTGCGAGAACGGCAAGGAATGGGAGAACTGAGTGATCGTGTTCTGCGGGATCGACTGGGCCGAGAGCCACCATGACGTACCTCTGGTCGACGACGCCGGCCAGCTGCTGGCCAAGCGCCGCATCACCGACGACGCGGCCGGATACCGGCTGCTGCTGGACCTGCTCGCCGAGCACGGCGACACCGCCGACGAGCCGATACCGGTGGCCATCGAGACCGGACGCGGACTGCTGGTGGCTGCTCTGCGTACCGGAACGCGGCCGGTCTACGCCATCAACCCGCTCGCGGCCGCCCGCTACCGCGACCGGCACAGCGTCTCGCGCAAGAAGTCCGACCCCGGCGATGCCCTGGTCCTGGCGAACATCCTGCGCACCGACCTGCACGCCCATCGGCCGCTTCCCGCCGACAGTGATCTCGCCAGGGCCATCACCGTCCTCGCCCGCGCCCAGCAGGACGCGGTCTGGAGCCGACAGCAACTGGTCAACCAGGTCCGCTCGCTGCTGCGTGACTACTTCCCTGCCGCCCTGGACGCCTTCCTGGGCAAGCAGTTCGGCCTGGCCCGGCCCGAAGCCCGCGCGGTGCTGACCGCGGCACCGACCCCGGCCAAGGCCGCCAAGCTCACCCCGGTCCAGCTGCGGGCGGCGCTCAAACGCGCAGGCCGCACCCGTGGCATCGATGCCGAGGCCGATCGCCTGCGGACAGTTCTCCGCGGTGAATACGCCCATCAGCCACAGGCCGTAGAAGACGCTATGGGCCATCAACTGCTTGTCCTTGATAAGGAAGTTGGATGCGGCATGCCTGGCCGCCGAGGAACTCGCCATGGCGGTCGAGGAGCACTTTCGTCGGCACCCGGATGCTGAGATCCTCCTCAGCTTCCCCGGCCTGGGAGTGCAGCTCGCCGCCCGGGTGCTCGCCGAGGCCGGAGACGACCGGGACCGCTTCGCGGACGCCCGTGCGCTGAAGGCGTACGCGGGATCGGCTCCCATCACCCGCGCCTCGGGCAAGAAGAGGTACGTCGGACGCCGCTTCATCAAGAACGACCGGCTGATCAACGCGGGATTCCTGTGGGCCTTCTCCGCCCTCAGGGCCTCGCCCGGAGCAGACGCACACTACCGTCGCCGGCGCGAGCGGGGAGACTGGCACGCGCAGGCCCAGCGGCATCTGTTCAACCGCATGATCGGCCAGCTCTACCACTGCCTGCAGACCAGACGACTCTTCGACGAGCACGATGCATTCACCTCCTCACCAGCGGCTCTGGCCGTTGCGGCTTGACTTCTTAGAGGGCGTTTCGTGAGCACTTGCTCGAACTGGCTCGTTGAACCGCTCTTGTTCGATGCAGACCTGCTTACCGCTCGGCGATACTCATGCCGTGG
>NZ_JBHVWC010000074.1:0-5039 GCF_042882445.1 Kitasatospora sp. NPDC058218
GTGGTCGGCCGCGTCTTTTGTTTATACCCCCCCGGTCGGGCGACGCGCGGGCCGCCCCCGGGGCGGCCGGCCCCCTCGCGATTCGCGGGGCCCGGCCGTCCCTACCATGGGTGCCGCGCCGTGACACGGGTCGTTCGACCGGCTCGTGCCACCGGCGCAGGGCGACCGCTCAGTAGAGGGTGATCGACCTCGCCTTGTCGTTGGCTCCCCGCGGGACGTTCACCGGCGGGCCGTAGGGGCCGCCACCGATCAGGTATCCGGTGCAGCCGGAGCCGTCGTACAGGCTCAGGGTGCCGCCACTCCGGTTCCAGAAGGCGCTTGTCCTGTTGTCCATGCCGTAGTTGGCGAGCTTGAAGGAGCCGGCGCTGGGCACCACCCAGAGCTGGCCACCGCCGTTGGTGTCCGAGAACAGGCACACCTGGCCGTGGAGACAGTTGTCCCACACCGTCGCCGGGGAATCGCTGCTGACGGCGATCGGCTGGATCACGGCAGGACCGCCGCTCCCCTCACCGACGGCCGCCTGGGCCGAGGCGGTGCCGGCCGCGGACGCGATCATCAGGACCGCGCCGGCCGCGGCCAGGGCGAATTGACTGCGCATGTGATTCCTCTTTCTTGTCGATCTTGCGGTCTGCCGTGCTTTCCACCCGTAGCACTCCGGACGATTCGCGAGAGGCCCTTGGCCCTTGCCGAACGGTTCCACCGCTACGTCCGACCGTCGGCGCCCGTCTCACCCACGGCGCCGCGCTGTTCACGGTGCGGCCGAAGCGGCTCCCCCCACGTCGTCCGCAGACCCGGTGGCGACTCCACGGTGTGGCCGGCTTGATCGAGAAGTGGCCGCGCGGCATCCGCTTCGTCAACGGCAACAGTCAGCAGTGCCTGGCCGTCTCCTACGGCAGCACCGCCCCGCAGGCTCCCTTGATGCAGTACCCGTGCGGAGACTACCCGGACCACTACTGGGACTACGGCCCGCGCCGGTAGCGGCCCGGGCGCAGCTCGGTCGATCGTGTCGGCGGTCGCTTCCCACCACCTCGGGTCGGTCGCGGCGGTCGAGCCGGAGGAGGCCAAGCGGTGCCGCCGCTTCGGTCAGGTCCCGGCCTGCTCGGCCGCTCCGGTCGGGCCCGGGCCGGGCAGCGGCGTGTGCGGGCGGCCGGGCCGTCGCCGCCCGGTGGCGCCCACGGCCGCGCCGACGGCGGTGGCGGCCAGAGCCCACAGGAAGACCTGCTCCGAGGCCTGCGACCAGGCCGCCACCCGGCCCGCCGCCCACTGGAGGTAGGGCACCAGCGCCACCGCGGCGGACCCGACCCCGAGAGCGGACAGCACCATCACCGAGCGTCCGGCCGGCCGCGGGCCGTGCCGCAGGAACCACAGCATCGGAAGCAGTCCCAGCGTCAGCACGCTCGCGGGCAGCACCCCGGGCACCTTCCACAGCAGCTCGCCGCTGCAGAGCCAGGCCGCGAGCCGTACCCACAGCAGGCAGATCCCCTGACGGAGCACCAGGTGCAGGAGCTCCCGCCCGCGCCCGGCGGCCGGGGCGGTGCACAGCAGCCGGGCGGCGGCGGCCGCCAGCACTCCCGCGAAACCGGCGGTCACCGCGACGGGCAGGCCCAGGGCCCAGGATCGGGGGCGGGGCTTCTCGGCTGCGACGACCTGGCGGACGGGGTAGTCCTGGAACGACCAGGTGCCGTCGGGGGTGCCGCGCACCAGCCCGCGAGGGGGGTAGTGGGCCAGCACGGCCCACCCCTCCGGGGCGATGACGACGATCAGTTCGGCGGGGTACAGGTCAACGGCCCGGGCCGGGGTCGGAGCCGGAGCTGCGGTCCCGGGCGGGGACGGGGTCGGGGACCCGAACGGGGACGCGGGTGACGGTGGGCCGGGCACGGGAGGCACGGCCGGCTCCGCGGCGATCACGCCCGGATCGGTCTCCGAGCCGTCCGCGTCCGCCGGCGGAGGGGGCGTGGGCGGGCTCGGGGTCGGGTCCGGCAGTCGGCGCCACCGCGGACCGGGGTCGAAGGCCGTCCGCCAGGTCAGGCCGCCGTCCTCGCTGACCTCGACGGGTGCGGTGGAGTCGAGCAGCCGGAAGCAGCGCTGGGAGTCGGCCGGCACGCAGTGACCGTCCTGGGGTCGGCTGTCGCGCGGGCTGTGCCACTCGGAGCGGTCGCGCCCGGACGGAGTCCAGGTCGTCCCGCCGTCCTGCGAGATCCACCGGCCGGCCGGGGTGTCCAGGACCGGCCGCGCCCCCTTGCTCCACAGTTGCGAGCCCCACGGTTCGATCGCCGACGTGGCCACCATCGCGACCACGGCCAGCGGCACCCCGGCCAGCGGCACCCCGGCCAGCGCCGCCCACTGCCACGCTCGCCGGGTCACGCGCGCCCGCGTCCACAGCCACCACGCGATCCCGAGCGCGGGCAGCGCCACCAGGTCGCTCCGGTCCCCCTGGATCCGGCTCGGCACGCCGCTCCACGACCAGACCGCGGAGGCGAGCTCGCCACCCGAAGGGCCGGACTTCGCCACGGCGAACATCACCGCCGTGCCCGACAGCCCCACGATCGCCGGCCAGTCACCGCGCAGCCGCAGCAACGGGGTCGACACCAGCGCCAGGACCACCGGCGAGACCAGCATCCACGCCAGGTCGCTGACCTTCCCGGTGACCGCGCCCGGCCAGACCCGCTTGCCCACGTGGTCGTTGAACAGCAGCACCAGCACCGCGCCCAACGTCCCCGGATGCCCCGCCCAGCGGACGACCGCCCGGACCGCTCCCCGCTCCCCCACCCCGCGCATACCCGCGAGTCTCCCCCGCCCGGTGCGCCGGTACGCCTCCGGTTCGCCGCACCTGGCCGCCGAAGGCGAGCACGGCCCTTGCCACCAGGTGGCCATGACGGATCATCAGGTCTCGGCCCGTGGCCGTCACCCGGCGATTCGCACCGGCAGGCTGCGCACACCCCTGAGCATGACGCTCGGGCGGCGTTCGAGGTCGGCCGGGTCGGCGGCCAGGGCGAGGCCGGGGCAGCGTGCGAGGAGGGCGCGCACGGCGGCCGCGGCCTCGGTACGGGCGAGCGGGGCACCGAGGCAGTGGTGGATGCCATGGCCGAAGCCGAGCTGACCGGCCGGCTTGCGCCGGACGTCGAACCGGTCGGGGTCGGGGAAGTGGCGTGGGTCCCGGGACGCGGCGGCGAGCGAGACGAGGACGGAGTCGCCGGCCGCGATACGGGTGCCGCCGATCTCCACGGCCTCGGCCGCGAAACGGAAGGCGGCGGCGCCGACCGGCCCGTCGTACCGGAGCATCTCCTCGATCGCGCCGTCGACGAGGCCCGGGTCGGCCCTCAGGGCGGCGAGCTGGTCGGGGTGGGTGAGCAGCGCGAGCACACCGCCCGAGATGAGGTTGACCGTCGTTTCGTGACCCGCGACGAGCAACAGGAAGGCCATGCCGAGGAGTTCCTCGGCCGACAGCGGCGCCGGCCCCTCGCCACCGGACCCTGCGGCGACGACGAGGGCGCTGAGCAGGTCGTTGCCGGGATCGGCCCGCTTGTCCTCGATGAGGGCGGCGAAGTAGGCGGTCATGCCGGCGACCGCGGCACCGGCCGCCTCTGCCGAGGTGGGCGCCACGATCTCGCCGGACCAGTGGTGGAAGTCGCCGTGGTCGGCCGACGGCACCCCGAGCAGGTCGCAGATGACGGTCAGGGGCAGCGGCAGCGCGAACGCGCTCACGAGATCGGCGGACCCGGCGCCGGCCACCGTGTCGAGCAGGCCGTCGAGCAGGTGGTCGGCGAGCTTCTCGATCCGGGGGGCCAGCGCCGCGATCCGCCCGGGGGTGAACTCGCGGGCGACGAGCGCCCGCAGGCGGGTGTGCTGGGGCGCGTCGGTCTGGAGCATGTTGAGGCCGATGGCGTGGCCGCCGTCGTCCGTCCACGAGGAGGAGTGGCGGATGTCGTTGCGCAGCCGGGGATCGGTGAGGGCGGCACGGGCCTCGTCGCGGGCCACGATCAGCCATGCCTCGCCGGACTCGGGGACGAGGATGCGGTGCACCGACCCCTGCGCGCGCAGCGCGGCGTAGACGGGGTACGGGTCGACGGTGACGTCCAGGCCTTCGGGGGCCAGATCCTGAAGTGTCGGAGCGCTCATGGCAGTTCCCTCCCAGCGGATAAACGGGCAGTAGTCCCCGTTTCATGGTCGGACCGTACCAGGAAACGGGGACTCCTCCCCACTAGGGTGGCTCGGCGCACCGCACACCACGGCGAACCGCACGTCGACACCGCTTGACGGACCGTCATCGCCCGACCGGACGCCAGGTCAACTGCCGTGCGGAGCTGTCAAGTAGGCCTTTGCCAGGGTGGTGACCATGACGCTGTGAGAGACTGGCGTCGCTCAGCGGGGCCGGAGCTCCGTCCCGGATGTGTGGCCCGCACACGGTGCCCACGAACCGGGACGCGCCTTCCGCGCCGTGCTGACGAACGGAATGAATACGTAGCCGAGTGGAGAAGTCATGACCAACGTCCGCCTTTCGACGACGATGGGCGACATCGTCCTTTCCCTTGACGAGGCCAGGGCGCCGAAGTCGGTCGCGAACTTCCTGACCTACCTCGACGAGGGGCACTACGCGGAGACGGTGTTCCACCGGGTCATCAGCGGCTTCATGATCCAGTGCGGCGGCGTCGACACCAGCATGCGCATCAAGCCCGCTGCGCGCCGGGTGGAGAACGAGGCGCGCAACGGGCTGAAGAACGTCAAGTACAGCGTGGCGATGGCCCGGACCTCCGACCCGCACTCGGCCAGCGCGCAGTTCTACATCAACACGGTCGACAACGGCTTCCTCGACTACCCGGGCCAGGACGGCTGGGGCTACGCGGTCTTCGGCCAGGTCGTGGAGGGGCACGAGGTCGTGGACCTGATCGCGCAGGTCCCGACCGGGGCGCAGGACGTGCCCCGGGAGCAGATCGTCATCAAGTCCGCCGAGGTGGTGGCCGCTTCGGCCTGATCCGGCCGCGGGCCGGGGCCGGGCGGCCGGCGCGGGGGGGGGGGGGGGGCGGCCGGAGGGGAGCCCC
>NZ_JBHVWC010000074.1:5049-51794 GCF_042882445.1 Kitasatospora sp. NPDC058218
GCTCGCCCGGGGCGGGGTGGGCCCCGGCGCGGCCCGCCCCGGCGGGCGCCCCCCCCCCCCCCCGCGCGCCCCCCCCCCCCACGGCCCTACCGGTTGTCCGCCGCCGGATCAGGCGGCCCGCTCCTCCCCGCCCGTCGCCCGCCGCAGGCTCAGCGGGCGCAGGTCCGTCCAGTTCTCGTCGACGTAGGTCATGCACTCCTCCCTGCTCCCGGTCGGGCCGACGGGGTGCCAGCCCTCGGGCACCTGGAGGTCGGCCGGCCAGAGCGAGTGCTGTCCTTCGTCGTTGACGAGGACGCGGAAGAGCTCGGTGTCGGATGCTTCGTTCGCGGACATGGTCACCTTTCCGGGGGCGGGGCCGCACAAGGGCGGGTCAGGCGGGTTCGACGAGCAGGTGCAGGCTCTTCGGGCCGCTCATCGTCGGGTCCGGGTGCCACAGCATCGGCCGGTCCGGGTCGAGCCGGAAGGAACGGAAGCGGCGCAGCAGGACGCGCAGCGCGACCCGTGCCTCCAGCCGGGCCAGCGGGGCTCCGAAGCAGAAGTGGATGCCCTTGCTGAACGCGATGTGGGGGTTCGGGTTCCGGTCGATCAGGAACTCGTCGGGGCGGTCGAACTGCCGCTCGTCGTGGTTGGCCGAGAGGACCGCGCACACCACGATCTGGCCGGCCTCGATGGTGGTGCCGCGCAGCTCGACCTGCTTCTTCGTGACGCGCGGGACGATGCCCACGGGGCTGCGGAAGCGCAGCACCTCCTCCAGCGCGGCGGGGACGGCCCCGGGGTCGGCGCGGAGCGTCCGCTCCGCCTCCGGGTGCTCCAGGAGGCAGAGGAAGGTGTTCCCCAGCCAGAGGGTCACCGTCACGTGGCCGGCGAGCAGGAGCACGGTCGCGAATCCGGCGATCTCCCGGTCGGTCAGCCGCGCGCCGTCCACCTCGGCCGCCACCAGGTCGGCGAGCAGGCCGGGGCTGGGGTGCTTCCTGCGCTGGACGACCAGGTCGAGCAGGTAGTCGTGGAACGCCTTCGCCGCGCCGACGGACGACTCGCTCTTGGTGTCGAACGCGCCGTTGGCGTACAGCTGGTCGGCCCACTGCTTGAACAGCGGCCGGTCCTCGGCGGGGACCCCGAGCATCTCCGTGATCACGGTCAACGGCAGGGCGTAGGCGATGTCCTCGACGAGTTCGAGCTCGGTCTTGTCCGGAACCCGGTCCAGCAGCTCCTCGGCGATCCGCTCCACCCGCTCTTCGAGCTGGGCGACCGCGCGGGGCGTGAACGCCTGGCTGACGAGCCGGCGCAGCTGCTGGTGCCGGGGCGGGTCGAGGGTCCCGATGTGCCCCTCCATGAGCCCGGTGGCCTCGGGGAAGACGGCGCTGAAGTCCGACGAGAACGTGTCGTGGTCCGAGAGGACGGCGACGGCGTCGTCGTAGCGGAAGACCTGGTAGGCGCCGCTCGCGGGGTCGCGCACCACCGGGCTGGTGTCGCGCATGGTGCGGCAGAGGTCGAGCATCTCAAGACCGGGACGCGGGTCGGACGGGCCGTCCGGCGTGGTCGGCATGGGGGTCTCTCCTTGGGTCGGTGGGGTCCGGGGCCCGGTCAGGACGACGGGTCGGCGACGATCTCGTAGTAGGCGAACCGGAAGGCGGTGTTGGGCGCGGAGAAGACCCGCCGGCAGGTCAGGCCGGCCGCCTCGATGACCTTCAGCCAGCCGTCGCGCGGCCGCGGGAAGCCCTGCTCGGTCAGGACGTGGATCAGGTAGAAGTTGGCGTCCTCGGTGTCCACGAGCAGTTCCGGCTCGCACAGCAGCAGCGTGCGGTTCGGGGCGGCGCGCAGCAGGTCGGCGTAGCGGCCGAGCATCTCGACCACGGCGGCCTCGCCGTCCCGGAAGTGCTCGTGCAGCGCTCCGACCGCCACGTAGAAGTCGGCTCCCTCGACGACCTCGGCCGGCCAGTCCTGCGGCCGGAAGGCGTCGGCGACCAGGAAGGAGAGCCGGTCCGCGACACCCTGCTCCGCGGCCCGGCGCCCCGCGTAGTCGATCGCGTCCTGGGCGATGTCCAGTCCGAAGCCCCGCAGTCCGGGGTTCTCGCGCACCAGGTCGAGCACCAGACCGCCGGTGCCGCAGCCGAGGTCGAGCACGCCGCGTGCGCCGCGCTCGCGGACCAGGTCGCGCACCAGGTTGCCGCCGAAGCTGTTGAACAGGGTCTCGCAGCGCAGGCCGAGCGCCTCGGTGTCGCGGGTGACGTCGGTGCCGTAGGCCTTGCTGCCGTCCAGCAGGGCGCCGATCTCGTGCAGGACCGGCCCGTAGGCGTCGACGTAGTAGCCGAGCAGCGACTCCGCGACCTCACCGAGGAGCTGGGCGCCGCGCCGGGTGGTGCGCCAGGTGTCGCCCTGGGACTCCACGATGCCGCGCAGCTCCAGGAAGCGCAGGACCTTGCCGATCCGGTCGGCCAGTTCGGGCTTGGGGGCCAGTTCGGCGAGCGGCGTCCAGTCGCCCGAGAGGCGGTCGGCGACACCGGAGTTGGACAGGCCGACGATCGCGGTGGTCAGGACGTACGAGGACGCCAGCTCGCCGGCGCCGGCCTCGGCCACGGACTTCCAGGTCTGCTGGACCTCGTCGTCCAGGACCTCCACGGACTTGTTCTCAGCGGTCATGTTCGTGTTCCTCCTGTGAGTCCGGTCGGGTTCTCTTGCTGGTTCGGTTGTCGGTGCTCGGTTCGGTCGTAGGTACTCGGTTCGGTTGTTCGCGCTCGTTCGGTTCCGGTGAGCGGTTTCGGTCGTTCCCGCTCGGCCCGGTTCCGGTGGGCGGGGTCAGCCCTGCCGGGCGGTGGTGCCGGTCGGGAGGAAACGGCGCATCCGTTCCAGTGCTTCGACCGTGCGCTCCCGGTCGCGCACGAAGGTGGTGCGCACCCAGCTCAGGCCGTCGGCGCGGTCGGTGAAGAAGCTCGTGCCGGGGGCGAGCAGGACCCCGGCGGACTCCACCAGTTCGGCGACCAGCTTGTCGCTGCGGGCCGCCAGCCGTGCGGTGCCCGCCAGCACGAACCAGCCGCCCTCCGGTGTGCGCACGTCGAAGCCCAGGGCCTCCAGGTGCGTCACGAGGTGGTCCCGGCGCTCCTGGAACAGCGCCCGGTCGTCCGTGAAGTCGGCGGCGCCGAGGGCGGACACGCCTTCCTGCAGCGGCCGGGCGGCGCCCACCGTGGTGCGCTCGTGCACCCGTCGCAGCCCTGCGGTGAGCTCCGGGGAGGCGACGCAGTAGCCCATCCGCCAGCCGGACATCTGCAGCGACTTCGACAGGCTGCCGACGGTGATCACGTGGTTCGCGGCCCCCGGCATGCCGAGTGGCGAGACGTGCCGGCGGCCGTCGTAGACGTAGCGCTCGTAGACCTCGTCGGTGATGAGGACCAGGTCGTGCTCGACGCACAGGTCGAGCAGTCCCGAGACCTCGGCCTCGTCGAAGGCCCGCCCCGTCGGGTTGTGCGGGGTGTTGAGCAGCACGGCGCGGGTGCGCCCCGTGATCGCGGCCCGGACCGCGTCCAGGTCGAGGCGCCAGTCGGGGCCGGCGAGCGGCACCGGGCGGGGCACCGCCGCGGCCAGCCGGATCACGCCCGGGTAGTTCTCGTAGAACGGCTCGGGCAGGATCACCTCGTCCCCCGGGTCGGTGACGGTGAGGACGGCGTCCAGCACGCCCTCGGTCGCGCCGCAGGTGACCGTGACCTCGTCGACGGGGTCGACCACGACGCCCCTGGTCCGAAGGAGTTCGGCGGCGATCAGCTGCCGCAGCGGGAGGAGGCCCTCCGGCGGCGCGTACTGGTTCCGGCCGGTGGCGAGGGCGGCGGTCGCCGCCGCGATCGCCGCCGCGGGCGGGTCGCCCGGCGGGATGCCGAGGGCGATGTCGATCGCGCCGACGTCGTGGGCCAGCCGCATCAGACCGGCCAGTTCCATCGCGCCGATTCCCGCCACCCGGCGGGAGAGCCGGCTGGTGGTGGGCTTCATGAGGTCACCTCCCGGGTGTCCGGTGACGGCCGGGGCCGCCGTGGGCCGCGTGGTTCAGTGGAGTGCGGCACGGATCGCCTCCCCCGTCGCCTTCGTCCCGAGCCGGCCGCCGAGGTCGACGGTGCAGCGCAGGTCCGCGACGGCGGTCCTGACGGCCGTGCGGACGGCGGCGGCCTCCGCCGGGTGGCCGAGGCGCTCCAGGAGCAGCGCGGCGGAGAGGATCGCCCCGATCGGGTTGGCGGTGTCCGTGCCGGCGATGTCCGGCGCGCTGCCGTGCACCGGTTCGTACAGGCCGAATCCGGTGTCCGGGTTGAGGTTGACCGAGGCCGCGGTACCGAGGCCGCCGGCCAGTTCGGCGGCGAGGTCGGAGAGGATGTCGCCGTAGGAGTTGTTGGTGACGATGACGTCGAACGCGGTCGGGTCCGCGACCAGCCGCATGGCGGCGACGTCCACGTAGAGGTGCGTGGTGGCCAGGTCGGGGCGGGCCGCGGCGGCGTCGCGCCAGCACTGCTGCCAGAGCCGGCCGCCGTTGGGCACCGCGTTGGACTTGTCGACCATGCAGACCGCGCGGGTCGCCGAGGCCAGCGCGAAGTCGATCACCCGGGCGACGCCGAGGTGGGTGCTGACCTCGGTGTCGATGGCGACCTCGGCCGCCGAGCCCGGCCGCAGCGCGCCGCCGATGTCGGTGTAGAGGCCCTCGGTGTTCTCCCGGACGATCACGCAGTCGATGGCGCGCCGGTCGGGGTCGCGCAGCGGGCTGAGGCGGTCGTGCAGCAGGGTCGCCGGACGGTAGTTGGCGTACAGGTCGAGTTCGAAGCGCAGGCGCAGCAGGACGTCCCTGGCGTACCGGGTGCCCGCGGCGCGCGCGTCGCCGATCGCGCCGAGCAGGGTGCCGGAGCTGCGGCGGATCCGGGCGAGGTCGTCGTCGGACAGCGCGGTCCCGGTGGTGAGGAAGGTGTCGGCGTTGACGTGGTCGAGCACGTCGAAGGTGAGGTCCAGGCCGAGGCCGTCGAGGAGGGCGAGGGCCTGCTCGGTCACCTCGGGGCCGATGCCGTCCCCGGGGACGACGGTGATGAGGGGCATGGTGCTCAGTTCACCCCGCCCGTCGGCGCGAAGGCGGGCAGCCAGTCGGGCCGGCCCTGTTCGTAGGCGATGATGTCCTCCAGCCTCTCCAGCGTCACCGAGATGTCGTCCAGGCCGTCGAGGAGCAGCCGGCGCGCCCTGCCGTCGATCTCGAAGGGGCGGCTGCCCCCGGGCCAGCGCACGACGCACCCGGCGAGGTCGACGGTGATCCCGTAGGTCGCGTCCTGCTCGGCCGCCGCCATCAGGTGCGCCACGTCCGCCTCGGGCAGCTGGGCCACCAGCAGGCCGTTCTTCAGGGCGTTGCGGCGGAAGATGTCGCCGAAGCTGGGGGCGATCACCGCGGCGACGCCCCAGTCCCGCAGGGCCCACACGGCGTGCTCGCGGGAGCTTCCCGTGCCGAAGTTCGCCCCGGCGACCAGCACGGTGCTCGCGGCCCGCGCCGGGTCGTTGAAGACGAAGTCCGGCTGCTCCCGCCAGCGGGCGAACAGGGCGTCCTCGTACCCCGTCTTGCTCAGCCGGCGGCAGTACTCGCTGGGAATGATCTGGTCGGTGTCCACGTCGGTGCGCCGCAGTGGCAGCACCGTGCCGGTGTGGCTGGTCAGCGGTTCCATCCCGGTACCTCCTCGCTCTGTTCGGTCACCCGCGGTCCAGGTCGGACGGCGCGGCGAGACGGCCGGCGACCGCGGTCGCCGCCGCGACGGCCGGTGAGACGAGGTGCGTACGGGCGGTGCGTCCCTGCCGTCCCTCGTAGTTGCGGTTGGACGTCGAGGCGCAGCGCTGACGGCCGGGGAGCCGGTCGGAGTTCATGCCGAGGCACATCGAACAGCCGGAGAACCGCCATTCGGCGCCGGCGGCCAGGAAGACCTCGTGCAGCCCCTCCCGCTCGGCCTGCTCGCGCACCTGCATGGAGCCGGGCACGACCAGCATCCGGACGTCCGGCGAGACCTTCCGGCCGCGGAGCACCTCCGCCGCCGAACGCAGGTCCTCCACCCGGCCGTTGGTGCAGGAGCCGAGGAAGACGGTGTCGACCTCGATGTCGCGCATCGCGGTGCCCGGGGCCAGGCCCATGTAGTCCAGGGCGCGGCGGGCGGCGGCCCGCTCGGCGGGGTCGGTGCAGTCGTCCGGGTCCGGCACGCTGCCCGCGAGGGGCACCGCCTGCCCCGGGTTGGTCCCCCAGGTCACCACCGGGGTCAGGTCGGCGACGTCGACGGTGACGGTGCGGTCGAACACCGCTCCGGGGTCGGTGCGCAGCGTCTCCCAGTGGGCGAGCGCCCGCTCCCACGCCCGGCCGGCCGGGCGCCGCGGACGGTCGGCGAGGTAGGCGACGGTGGTCTCGTCCGGTGCGACGAGGCCGGCTCGGGCACCGGCCTCGATGGAGAGGTTGCACATGGTCATCCGGCCCTCCATCGAGAGCCTGCGGACCGCCTCGCCACGGTACTCCAGGACGTGGCCGTGCGCGCCGTTGGCGCCGATGCGGGCGATCAGGGTGAGCATGAGGTCCTTGGCGGTCACGCCCGGCGCGGGTACGCCGGTGAACTCGACCGCCATGGTCCGCGGGCGTTGCAGGGCCAGGGTCTGGGTGGCCAGCACGTGCTCGACGTCACTGGTGCCGATGCCGAAGGCGAGGGCGCCGAACGCGCCGTGCGTGGAGGTGTGGCTGTCGCCGCACACCACGGTCATCCCCGGCTGCACCGCGCCCAGTTCGGGGCCGACGACATGGACGATGCCCTGGCGTCCGTCGCCGTGGCGGAACAGTTCGATGCCGTGCGCGGCGCAGTTGCGGCGCAGCGTGGTGACCTGTTCCACGCTGACCGGGTCGGTGATGACCAGGCTGTCGGTGGGGACGTTGTGGTCCTCGACGGCCAGGGTCAGCTCGGGCCGGTGCACGGGGCGCCGGGCGAGCCGCAGCCCGTCGAAGGCCTGGGCCGAGGTCGCCTCGTGGACCAGGTGCAGGTCGATGTAGAGCAGGTCGGGTCCGTCCGTGGCGTCGCCCACGCGGTGGGCGTCCCAGACCTTCTCGACCAGGGTCCTCGGTCCCGTCGTCGGGTCCGTCATCCGCGGTTCTCCTCCCCCGTCGGTGTGCCGGCGGACGCGTGGTCGCCGCCCGGCCTGTCGTCGCCGGGCGGGCCGAACTCGGCCGCCAGCCTGTCCCGCACCACGTCGAGCTCGTCGCACCGGCCGTCGGGGCGTTCGGTCACGTACTCGGTGTAGAGGCGTTCCACCAGGGCGTCGTCGGGCTCCATGCCGAGCTGCTGGAGCACGTGGCGGAAGACGGCCCGGCCGGAGTGCCGGCCGACCAGCAGCGAGCGCTGCCGGGCGAACCGGTAGGGGTTGATGAACTCGTACGTCGCCGGGTTCTTGAGGATGCCGTCCTGGTGGATGCCGGCCTCGGTGGCGAAGGCGTTGTCGCCGAAGATCGCCTTGTTGCGGGGCGCCGGCATGGAGATCACCGCGGCCAGCTCCTGGAAGGCGCCGTAGAGCCGGTCGAGGCGGATGCCGGTGGTGGCGCCGAACTGCTCACCCTTGTAGGCCAGCGTCGCCGCGATCTCCTCCAGCGGGGTGTTGCCCGCGCGCTCGCCGATCCCGGCCAGGGTGGCCTGGACCTCGTTCGCGCCCGCCTGGACGCCCGCCAGGGCGTTGGCCAGCGACAGCCCGAGGTCGTCGTGGCAGTGGGTGGCGAGGGTGATGTCGTCCGGGAGCCAGGAACGGACCATCGCGCACAGATCGCCGTACTCCTGCGGGGTCGCGCAGCCGGTCGTGTCGGCGAGGATCACGGTGCTGACGCCGGCGGCCAGGGCCTCCGTGACGAGGGCCTCGATCAGGTCCTTCTCACCGCGGCTGGCGTCCTCGACGCCGAAGGAGACGTCCTGCGCCCCGAGGGAGTGGGCGTACCGGATGGCGTCCCCGGTCTCCCGCACCGCCTCCCGGCGGCTGATGCCCCGCTTGTACCTCAGGTGCAGGTCGCTGCCCGTGCCGCAGATCTGCACCTGGTGGTTCGGGCGTGCTCCCCCCGCCTCCATGGACAGCCGGACGTCCTCCCGGGAGGCCCGGTTGAACGTGGCGAATCGTGTGGTGGGGGCCAGCGACTCGGCGACGAGCCGGGTGGCCGCGAAGTCCTCCGGCGAGGAGCCGGGGAAACCCGCCTCGATGGTGTCCGCGCCGTAGGCCTCGGCCCTGAGCGCGAGCACTTTCTTCTGCTCCGTGGTCATCGCGTTCCCCGGCGCCTGCTCACCGTCTCGTAAGGTGGCGTCGAAGATGGATATTCTGCGCTGCGGAGGGCTTTCCTGACGTGCCATTGGTCCCTCTCCGTCTCCCGTTCAGCCAAACCTGGATCGATGCGCGGGGGAATTCGCCGCGATTGTCGTGCCCGGCGCACTCCCCCGTGCTCGGCGTATTCGCCGCACTCCTCGTACTCGGCTCGCCCGTCGTACCCGGTGCACTCGGCTCGCCCGCCGTCATCGGCACACCGGTGTGCCGAATGTTCGACGCCGCACCCGCCGGACGTTCAGGGCTTCCGGTGCGCCACGATCAGGACACAGCCGAGTTCGCCGGTCATCTGGCCGACCATGCTCTCCGCCTCCTCCGACTGTGCCGGAGTGAAATTGAAGAGCTCGGCCAGCTCGTCCTTGTTCGCCACGGTGATGTCGTTCATCATCGTGAACGAGGGGCTCACGTTCTCCGAGATGTCGGAGATCTCGTCGGCCACCAGCCCGGCCGCTTCGAGCAGCGCCGGGTAGTCCGCCAGGCGCGGCAGCGCGCCGGGGGCGCCGGCCCGCGCGGCGGCCTCCTGCGCGGTGATGTCCTCCCGGTCGAACAGGTCGGTCAGCACCACGCGCCCGCCCGGCGCGACGACCCGGCCCATCTCGGCGAGCGCCCGGCGGCGGTCCATGTGGACGATCGACTCGAAGGCGAGCGCGGCGTCGAACGAGGCGTCCTCGAAGGGCATGTCCGTGCCGTCCGCCTGCTGGAAGCGCACCCGGTCGGCGAGGCCTTCGGCGGCCGCCCGCTCGGTGGCGATCCCGATCTGGTAGGAGCTGATGGTGATGCCGAGCACGGTGGCACCGGTCGCGCCGGCCAGCCGGACGGCGGGCTTGCCGAGGCCGCAGCCCACGTCCAGCACCCGGTCGCCGGCGCCGACCCCGAGCTTGGGGATCAGCAGGTCGGTGAACCGGTCGGTCGCCTCCTCGACGGTGGCGCGGTCGTCCGGCCCGAGCCAGTAGGCGAAGTGGAAGTTGTCGTCCCACTCCCGGCGCAGCATGGGGCCGACCAGTTCGTAGTAGTCGAGTTGCGGCAGGCTGGTGCCGGGCACCTTCTCGTCCGACTGCATGTCCTCTTCCTTCCGGTTCTGCCCGTCAGGGCCTGTGGTGTTTCGGTGATTTCCCGTCAAGGTGTGCGGAGTGCGCCGGTGACGGCCCGTGCGGGCGAGTGGCGGAGGTCGGCGCAGAGCGATTCGGCGATTTCCCCGGAGCGCACGGCCGTCATGGAAAGAAGGCTCGACGAGATGCCGTGCGTGTGCTCGGTCGCACCCTGCAGATAGATGCCGCAGGTGAGTTTCTCGGAGGTGACGACCCGATAGTTGCGGTCCACTCGGAGCATACCTTCATCGTCAAGCTCGATGAAGTCCGCCAGCTCTCCGAGCAGCGGCAGCGGGTCGGCCGGACGGTAACCCGTGGCGAAGATGACGATATCCGAATTCACCGTCTCCACATCGCCGTTCGGCAGGAATTCGATCTGTACCTCCACACCGTCCACACCGGCCGCGGCGGGGGCGACCGCGCGGACCCGGGAGACGTTGGCGATCCGCAGCCGGTGGATGCCGGCCACCTTCTCCTGGTACTGCCGGCGGTAGATCTCCTTGATGAGGTCGAGATCGACCACCGAGTAGTTGGCGTTGCCGTGGTACCGCATCAGGGACTCCCGCACCGCGGGCGACGCCAGGTAGTAGTCGTCCACGGCCGCCGGGTCGAAGATCCGGTTGGCGAACGGGCTGTCGTCGGCGACGCTGTAGCCGTAGCGCGAGAACACCGCGTGCACCCGGGCGTCGGGGAACGTGCCCAGCAGGTGGTTGGTGATCTCCGCCGCGCTCTGCCCGGCCCCCACCACGGTGAAGGTGCGCTCCGGGGCCGGGGGCAACTCGGCGAGCCGGTGCAGGAAGTCGGAGCTGTGCCAGACCCGGTCGGACGGCTCGACACCGTCCGGCAGGGCCGGTTGCAGGCCGGTGGCCAGTACGAGGTTGCGGGCCAGTCGGGTGCGCGTCCGGCCGGGCTCGGCGACGTCCCTGATCACCAGCTCGACGCAGTCGACGGCGCGGTCGCCCGGGACGGGGCGCACCGCGATCACCTCGCTGCCGTAGCTGACCGCCTCGGGGACCCGGGCCGCGGCCCAGGCGAGGTAGTCGTGGAACTCGGCCCGGGAGGGCACGAGGATCTGGTGGTTGATGAAGTCGACCAGCCGGCCGTGCTCCTGGAGGTAGCACAGGAAGCTGAACGAGCTTCGCGGATCGCGCAGCGTGACGAGGTCCTTCAGGAACGAGATCTGCATCGTCGCGTCGTCGATGAGCATCCCGCGGTGCCAGCCGAACGAGGTACTGCGTTCGAAGAAGGCCGCGTTCGGCGCCTCCCGCCCCCGTTCGCGCAGCGCGATGGCCAGGGCCAGGTTGGACGGGCCGAAGCCGATCCCGGCCACGTCGAGGGTCCGGGACGTCTCCTGCGATGCCATGTGTTCTCCTCCCATGTCAGTCGGTCCCCCACTTCGAGGACAGCGTGCGAAGCAGCGTGTTGATGCGGACGCGCGGCGCACTGTCGGTGGGCAGCGTCGCGATGGTTCCCGGCAGTTTGTTGAGTTCCTCCAGTACCAGGAGTGCGGTGGCGACGTCCTCGGGCACGTCGTCGTCGGTCGCCGGCATGACCAGCGACCGCAGGTGGACGGCCAGGCCCATGGGCGTCGGGTGGTCGAAGATCAGGCCCGCCGGCAGCCGCACCCCGGAGACGGCCGCCAGCTGGTTGCGCAGCCGCACCGAGCCGAGCGAGTCCATGCCCAACTCGACGAACGTGCGGTCCGGTTCGACCTTCTCCGGGTCGGTGTGCCCGAGCAGCGCGGCCGTCGCCGACCGCACCAGCTCGAAGACCACCCGGTCGCGCTGGTCCTGCGGGGTCCTGGCCAGCCGCTCGACGAGGGATTCCGTGCTCTCCTCGGGGACGGGGCCCGCCGCGCGCCGGACCGGCCGGCGGACGAGGCCGCCGAACAGCGGGTGCAACGGCTCGTGGCCGGACCGGGCCCGCAGCGCGGCCGTGTCCAGCAGGATCGGCAGCACGGCCGCGGCATCGGTCGCGCTCGCCAGGTCGAACAGCCGCAAGCCCTGCTCCGAGGAGAGCGGGAGCACGCCGGCGCGGGCGATCCGGGCCAGCTCGGCGGTGTCGAGGTGGCCGGTCATGCCGGTGGCCTCCGCCCACAGCCCCCAGGCCAGGGACCGCGCGGGCAGCCCCCGGGCCCGGCGGTGGTGGGCCAGGGCGTCCAGGTAGGCGTTGGCGGCCGCGTAGTTGCCCTGGCCGGGGTTGCCCAGGGTGCCGGCCGCGGCGGAGAACAGGACGAACGCGGTGAGGTCCAGATCGCGGGTCAGCTCGTGCAGGTGCCGGGCCCCGTCGACCTTCGGCCGGAGTACCCGGGCGAGCCGGTCCGGCGTCAGCGAGCCGATCAGGGCGTCGTCCAGCACGCCCGCCGCGTGGACGACCGCGCGGACCGGGTGCTCCGCCGCCACGGTGGCCAGCGCCCGCGCCACCTCCTCGCGCACCGCCACGTCACAGGCCAGCACCCGCACCTCGGCCGCCAGCTCCGGGGCCTCGCCGCCACTGCGGCTCAGCAGCAGCAGGTGCCGCACCCCGTGCACCTCGACCAGGTGCCGCGCCACCAACCGCCCCAGCACACCCGTACCACCGGTGATCACCACCGTGCCCTCGGGATCGAACACCGACCCCTCGGACCCGGCCTCCGCTCCCAGCCGCGCCAGTCGCGGCACCCGCAGCCCACCGCCGCGGACGGCGATCTGGGGCTCGCCGCCGGCCAGCGCCGCGGCGAGGACGTCCCTGGTCGGCGGTTCGGCGACGTCGACGAGCACGATCCGGTCCGGCTCCTCCGACTGCGCGGAGCGCACCAGGCCCCAGAGCGCCGCGCCCGCGAGGTCCGTCACGTCCTCCTCCGGGGACGCGGCGACCGCTCCCCGGGTGATCAGGACGAGCCTGGCTCCGGCGGTGCGGTCGTCGGCCAGCCACGACCGCACCAGCTCCAGCGCCCGCCCGGTGGCCGCGTGGACGTCGTCGTGCCGCGCCCAGGGGGCCAGCACGACGGCCGGGACGGCGGGAGCCGTACCCAGGGCCGTGACGTCCCGGTGGGCCGGGAGGTCCGCGAAGTCCCGCCCGAGGGCACCGACGTCGTCGCCGAGCAGCGCCCAGTCGCCCGGCGCGGCGGTGGCGGCGGAAGGTGCGGCCACCGGGACCCAGTCGAGCCGGAACAGGCCGTTGCGCCGCAGCGCTCCGCCGGTGTCCGGCCGGGCGTCGGGCAGCGGCCGCAGGGTGATCTCCTCGGCGGTCAGGACGGTGTCGCCCACCGCGTCCACCGCCAGCAGCGCGTAGGCGTCGGAGCCGGTGGGCGTCAGCCGCACGCGCAGGGCGGAAGCACCGACCGCATGGCAGGTCACCCCGCGCCACGACACCGGCGTCAGGACGCCGGAGCCGGCGTCCGTGAGCCGGACGGCCTGGAGCGCCGCCTCCAGCAGGACGGGGTGCGTCCCGAACCCGTCCACGGCGACGTCCTCGGGCAGCGCGACGTCCGCGAACACCTCGGCGCCCGAGCGCCACACCGACCGCAGGGCCTGGAACGCGGGCCCGTACCCCACCCCGAGGGCGGCGAACCGGTCGTACAGGTCGGCCGGTTCGACCTCCGGCGCGCCGGCCGACGGCCACGGCCGCGCCGGGGCGGGGCCACCGCGCGGCGCGGCCGCCAGCAGCCCCCGGGCGTGCAGCGTCCAGCCGGCGGTGTCCGCGTCCGGCCGCGCGTGCACGGTGACCGTGCGGGCGCCGGTGCCGTCCGGGCCGCCGACGGCGACCTGGAGGTGCACGGCGCCGTCGTCCGCCAGGACCAGCGGCGCCTCGACGGCGAACTCCCGCAGGTGGTCGGCGCCCACGTCGGCGCCGGCGCGCAGGGCCAGCTCGACGAAGGCGCCGTCCGGCAGCACCGTGTCGCCGTGGCGCTCGTGGTCGGCGAGCCACGGCGTGCTGTGCCGGGTGATCCGGCCGACGCACACGTACCCGTCCGTACCGGGGAGTTCCACGGCGGCGCCGAGGAACGGGTGGCCGGGGACGGCCAGGCCGAGTCCGTCGGGGGCGCCCGTGGGAAGCGCGGCGGCGCGCAGCCAGTACCGCTCGTGCTGGAAGGCGTAGGTCGGCAGGTCCGCCGGGCGGGCGCCGCTCTCCTCGAACACCTCCGGCCAGCGCACCGGCACGCCGTGCGTGAACGCCTCGGCGGCGGAGGTGAGCAGGCGGCGGGTGCCGCCGTCGTCCCGGCGCAGGGTGCCCAGGGCGACGGCGCCCCGCCCGGCGTCGTCGACGGTCTCCTGCACGCTGCCCGAGAGCACCGGGTGCGGGCCGACCTCGACGAAGCAGGTGGCGCCCGCGGCCAGCGCGGCCCGTACGGCCGTGTCGAAGCGGACCGTGCCCCGCAGGTTGCGGTACCAGTAGTCGGGCCCCCACTCCGTGGTGTCCATGGCCTCGCCGGTCACCGTGGAGTACACCGGGACGCTGGCGGCCCGGGGGCGGATGTCCCGCAGGGCGTCCAGCAGTTCGCCCCGGACCCGCTCGACCTCGGCCGAGTGGGAGGCGTAGTCCACCTCGATCCTGCGGGCCCGCACGCCCCGCCGGCCGGCCTCGGCGAGCAGTTCCTCCAGCGCCTGGCCCGGGCCCGACACGACCACCGTCGACGGGCCGTTGACCGCCGCCAGGGACAGCCGACCGGCCAGGCCCGCCAGCAGCGCCTCGGCGCCCTCGGCGGGCAGGGCCAGCGACACCATGCCACCGCTGCCGGCGAGCCGCAGGAGCGCGCGGCTGCGCAGCGCCACCACCCGGGCGGCGTCCTGCAGGGACAGCGCTCCCGCGACGCACGCGGCCGCGATCTCGCCCTGCGAATGGCCCACCACGGCGGCCGGTTCGACGCCGAGCGAGCGCCACACCTCGGCCAGCGAGACCATCACGGCGAACAGCGCGGGCTGCACCACGTCGACCCGGGTCAGCGCCTCCGCGTCCCCGAGCACATCGAGCAGCGACCACGCGACGTACGGGCTCAGCGCGGCCGCGCACTCCCGCATCCGGGCGGCGAAGACCGGCGACTCGGCCATCAACGCGTCGGCCATGCCGACCCATTGGGCCCCCTGGCCCGGGAAGACGAACACCACCCTCGGGTCGGTCGTGGCCCGACCGGCCACGGTCGGGCCCTCGGCCAGGCCGCGCAGCAGCTCCGCCCGGTCGGTGCCGAGCAGCACCGCACGGTGCTCCAGGGCCGCCCGGGCCGTCGCCAGGGTGTGGCCGATGTCCACGGCGCTCGGGGCGGGGATGGCCGGGTCGCCGTCCGCGGCGCCGTCCGTGAGGGCGGCCAGCAGCCGGCGGGCCTGGTCGCGCAACGCGCCCTCGGAGCGCGCCGAGAGCACCCAGGGCACGACCGGCAGGGTCCGGGGCCCGTCGCCGCCGGCTCCGTCGGACGCGGCCCCGGCCTCGGCCTCGACCGTCCGCTCCAGGATCACGTGGGCGTTCGTCCCGGTCACGCCGAACGCGGACACGCCCGCCCGGCGGGGCCGGCCCGTCTCGGGCCACGCGACCGCGTCGGCCAGCACCCGCACCGCTCCCGTCGACCAGTCGACATGGGTGGTCGGCTCGTCGACGTGCAGGGTGGCGGGCAGCACGCCGTGGCGCATCGCCTCCACCATCTTGATCACCCCGGCCACGCCGGCGGCGGCCTGGGTGTGGCCGATGTTGGACTTGACCGAGCCCAGCAGCAGCGGCCGCCGCGCGTCCCGGTCCTGCCCGTAGGTGGCCAGCAGCGCCTGCGCCTCGATCGGGTCACCGAGGGCGGTACCGGTACCGTGGGCCTCCACGGCGTCCACGTCCCGGCCGCGGAGCCCGGCCTCGGCCAGGGCGCTGCGCACGACCCGCTGCTGGGCGGGGCCGTTGGGGGCGGAGAAGCCGCTGCTCGCGCCGTCCTGGTTGACGGCGGAGCCCCGCACGACGGCGAGCACCCGGTGCCCGTTGCGGCGGGCGTCGGACAGCCGCTCCAGCAGGAGCATGCCGACGCCCTCGCCCCAGCCGGTGCCGTCCGCCCCGTCGGCGAACGGCTTGCAGCGGCCGTCCGGTGCCAGGGCGCGCTGGCGGCTGAACTCGACGAAGGCCGCCGGGGTCGCCATCACGGCGGCGCCGCCGGCCAGCGCGAGGGAGCACTCCGAGCGCAGCAGCGCCTTGCAGGCCAGGTGCAGCGACACCAGGGAGGAGGAGCAGGCGGTGTCGACGGTGATCGCGGGGCCTTCCAGCCCGAGGGTGTAGGCGATCCGGCCGGACACGGCGGCGGCGCTGTTGCCGGTGCCCACGTACCCGCCGAGGTCCTCGGCGGCGGCGTGCAGCAGCAGCGCGTAGTCCTGGCCGTTCGTGCCGACGAACACCCCGGTACGGCTGCCGCGCAGCGCGTCGGGGGCGATGCCGGCGCGTTCGACGGCCTCCCAGGAGGTCTCCAGCAGCAGCCGCTGCTGCGGGTCCATGGCCAGCGCCTCGCGGGGGCTGATCCGGAAGAACTCGGCGTCGAAGTCCCCGGCGCCGGTGAGGAATCCGCCCTCCCTGGTGTAGGAGGTGCCCGACCGCTCGGGGTCGGGGTCGTGCAGTGCGGCGAGGTCCCAGCCGCGGTCGTCCGGGAACCCGGAGATCGCGTCGCCGCCGTCGCGCACCAGACGCCACAGGTCGTCCGGGGTGCGCACCCCGCCGGGGAAGCGGCAGGCCATGCCCACGATCGCGATCGGCTCGTCCGCGGCCACGGCGTGCGCCGGGCCGTCGTCGGCCGGGTCGCCGTCCGGCCCGGTGTCACCCGCCAGCAGCGCCGTCAGGTGGTCCGCGAGCGCGGCGGGCGACGGGTAGTCGAAGACCAGCGTCGCCGGCAGGCGCAGTCCGGTGGCCGTCGTGAGCCGGTCGCGCAGTTCCAGCGCGGTCAGCGAGTCGAAGCCGAGGTCCTGGAAGGCCCGGTCGGCCGCCACGGCGTCGGTCTCGGTGTGGCCGAGCACTCCGCCCGCCTCGGCCCGGACCAGATCGAGCACGACCCGGCGCCGCTGCGCAGCCGCGAGCCCCGCGAGACCGGCGAGTTCGGCGACCGGCCCGCCCGGGGGCGGTGTCCCGGCGCCGGGACCGGCGAGCGCCTCGCGGGCGTCCGGCAGGTCCGCGAGGAGCGGGGCCGGGCGGAGCGCGGCGAACAGCGGGGCGAACCGGGACCAGTCGACGTCGGCGACGGTGACCGTCGTCTCCGCGTGCTCCACCGCCTGCGTCATGGCTTCGAGCGCGAGGGCCGGGTCCATCGGCAGGACGCCGCGCCTGGTCAGGCCGTCCGGGTCGGCCATGCCGTCGCCGTCCCACGCGCCCCAGGCGATCGAGGTCGCGGCGAGGCCGCGCGCCGCCCGGTCGCGGGCCAGGGCGTCCAGGTGGGCGTTGCCCGCCGCGTACGCGCCCTGCCCGCCGGCGCCCCAGGTGGCGGCGATCGAGGAGAACAGCACGAAGGCGTCGAGCGGCCGGTCGCCGAGCAGCGCGTCCAGGTGGGCGGCGCCCGCGACCTTCGCCGCGGTGACGGCGGCGTAGTGGGCCGGGTCGGTGTCGGCCGCGGCGCGCACCTCGCTGACGCCGGCCGTGTGCACCACCGCCGTGAGCGGGTGGGCCGCCGGCACGGCCGCGAGCACCTCGGCGAGCGCCTCGCGGTCGCGTACGTCGCAGCCGACGGTGGTCACCGCGGCGCCGAGGCCGGTGAGTTCGGCCGTGAGCGCCTCGGCCCCGGGTGCGTCCGGGCCGCGGCGGCTGAGCAGCAGGAGGTGCTCGGCGCCCCGTGCCGCGAGGTGGCGGGCGACCTGCCCGGCGAGGGCTCCGCTGCCGCCGGTGATCAGCACGGTGCCGCGCGGGGTCCACGGGCGGCGTTCGCCGTCCCGGGGCAGCGCGCGGAGCACCCGGCGGGCGGACACCGCGGCCGGCCGCAGTGCGACCTGGTCCTCGGCGCGGCTCGCGAGCACGCCGGCCAGGCGGGTGCGGGCGCGCTCGTCCAGCTCCTCCGGGAGGTCGACGAGCCCGCCCCAGCGGTCGGGATGCTCAAGGGCGAGCACCCGGCCCAGGCCCCACAGCTGGCTCTGGGCGGGGGTGACGGGCCCGTCCCCGGCGTGGGTGGACACGGCGCCCCGGGTCAGGCACCACAGCGGCGCCCGGAGCCGCGCCCCGGCGAGGGCGGCGAGCAGTGTCAGGGTCGCTTCGACGCCGGCCGGCACCTGCGGGTGTCCCGCCGACGGCCGGTCGTCGAGCGCGGTCAGGGAGACCACCCCGGCGACCGGGTCACCGTCCGCCGCCACCTCGCGCAGCCGGGCCGCGAGGTCGTCGAGCGGCAGGGTGCGGACCAGCGCGCCGTGGGCCGCCAGCGCCTCGGCGACCCCGGCCGCGACCGGTCCGTCCTCGGGGCCGACGACCAGCCAGGTCCCGGTCAGGACGGCCGGTGCCGGTTCGGGCAGCGGGCGCCAGGACTCCCGGTAGCGCAGGGCGTCGACCGCGTGGAGGTCCGTCCGGCGCCGGCGCCACGAGCCGAGCGCGGGGACGACCGGGGCGAGCGCGTCCGCGTCGACCAGCAGTGTCCCGGCGAGGGCTTCGACGTCGGAGCGCTCCACCGCCGCCCAGAACTCGCTGTCGGCCGCGTCGGCCCCGGGTGCGGGCGGCTCGGCCGGGTCCAGCCAGTACCGCCGGCGCTGGAACGGGTAGGTGGGCAGTTCCACGCGGCGCGCGCCGGTACCGGCGAACAGCGCCGTGTGGTCCGGCTCGGTGCCCCGGACGTACAGGGCGGCGAGGGCCGAGAGGACGGCGCCGACCTCGTCCCGGTCGGTGCGCAGGGTGGGCAGGACGGCGGCGTCGTCGGCGCGGTCCGCGAGGCAGTCCCGCGTCATCGGGGTCAGGACGCCGCCGGGCCCCAGTTCGAGGTAGGTCGTCACCCCGAGCCGGTCCAGGGTCCGCACGCCGTCGAGGTACCGCACGGTCGACCGGATGTGGTCGACCCAGTACTGCGTCGAGCAGGCCTGCTCGGCGGTGAGGGTCTCGCCGGTCACCGTGGACACCAGCGGGATCGTGGGCGGCGCGGGGCGCAGCCCCCGGACGACCTGCTCGAACTCCCGGAGCACCGGATCCATCAGCGGCGAGTGGAACGCGTGGCTGACGGCCAGCTTCCTGGTCTTGCGGCCCTGCTCGGCCCAGTGCCGGGCGAGCCGGTCGACGGTTTCGGCGTCGCCCGACAGGACGGTGGCGGACGGCCCGTTGACGGCGGCGATGCCGGCCAGGTGCTCCGACCCGGACAGCGAGGCCAGCACCTCCTCCGGTGTGGCCCGCACCGACACCATCGCCCCGCCGGCGGGGAGTCGCTGCATGAGGCGGGCACGCGCGGCGACCAGCGTGCAGGCGTCCTCCAGGGTGAACACGCCGGCGATGTGGGCCGCGGCGATCTCACCGACGGAGTGGCCGATCAGCCGGTCGGGCCTGATGCCCCAGTGCTCGAAGAGCCGGGCGAGCGCGACCTCCACGGCGAACAGGGCCGGCTGGGTCCAGCCGGTCTCGTCGAGCGAGGCGGCGCCGTCGAGGACGACCGCACGCAGCGGCGCCTCCAGGTGGGCGTCGAACCGCTCGCAGACCGCGTCGAAGGCCCGGGCGAAGGCCGGGTACGCGGCGTGGAGCGCTTGGCCCATGCCGGCGTACTGGGCGCCCTGTCCGGAGAACAGGTACGCGAGCCGGTTGTCGGGGACGACCGTCCCGGTGACGACGCCCGGTGCGCGGTCGCCGGTGGCGAGCGCGGTCAGGGCCGCGGCCGGTGCCCCGCCGTCCGGGGCGACGACGGCCGCCCGGTGCTCCAGGGCCGTGCGGGTGGTGGCCAGGGAGTAGGCGACGTCCACCGGGTCGTGCCCGGTGCCGGCCACCAGTTGGGCGGCGCGGGCCCGGAGCGCGGCGGGGCCGCGGGCCGAGAGGAACCAGGGGACGACGGGGCCGGGGCCGGTCCCGGGCCGGGGGTCCGCCGCCGGGTCGCTCGCGGCTTCGAGGATGACGTGGGCGTTGGTGCCGCTGACGCCGAAGGAGGAGACGCCCGCCCGGCGCGGTCGGCCCGCCTCGGGCCAGGCCGTCCGCTCGGTCAGCAGGCGCACCGCGCCGGCGGACCAGTCGATGTGGGGCGAGGGCTCGTCCACGTGGAGCGTGGCGGGCAGCACGCCGTGGCGCAACGCCATCACCATCTTGATGACGCCGGCGACACCGGCGGCGGCCTGGGTGTGGCCGAGGTTCGACTTCACCGAGCCCAGCCAGAGGGGTTGTTGCCGGTCCTGGCCGTAGGTGGCGAGCAGGGCCTGGGCCTCGATCGGGTCGCCCAGCGTGGTGCCGGTGCCATGGGCCTCGACGGCGTCGACCTCGGCGGCGGTCAGCCGGGCGTTCGCCAGTGCCTGGCGGATCACCCGCTGCTGGGACGGCCCGTTGGGCGCGGTCAGACCGTTGGAGGCGCCGTCCTGGTTCACCGCGCTGCCGCGCACCACGGCGAGCACCCGGTGCCCGTTGCGCCGGGCGTCGGACAGCCGCTCGACCAGCAGCATGCCCGCGCCCTCGGACCAGCCCGTGCCGTCCGCCGCGGCCGCGAACGCCTTGCAGCGCCCGTCGTGCGAGAGCCCGCCCTGACGGCTGAACTCCACGAACGCCGCCGGTGTCGACATCACCGTCACCCCGCCGACCAGCGCGAGCGAGCACTCGCCCGAGCGCAGCGACTGCGCCGCGAGATGCAGCGCCACCAGCGAGGACGAGCACGCCGTGTCCACCGTCACCGCCGGGCCCTCGAAGCCGAAGGTGTAGGAGAGCCGGCCGGAGGCGACGCTGCCCGCGCTGCCGTTGCCCAGGTAGCCCACCAGGTCGCCGGGGACGACGTCGTGCAGCCGGGCCGCGTAGTCGTGGTACATCACCCCGGCGAAGACGCCGGTGTCGCTGCCGCGCAGCGTGGCCGGGTCGATCCCGGCCCGCTCGACGGCCTCCCAGGAGGTCTCCAGCAGCAGCCGCTGCTGCGGGTCCATCGCCAGCGCCTCACGCGGCGAGATGCCGAAGAACTCCGCGTCGAAGTCGGCGACGTCGTACAGGAATCCGCCTTCGCGCGCGGCGGACCTGACGCTCTGGCGGGTGTCGAAGAGGCGGTTCAGGTCCCAGCCGCGGTCGGTCGGGAAGGCGGAGACGACGTCGAGACCGCCGGACACCACGCGCCACAGGTCCTCGGGGGACCGCACGCCGCCCGGGTAGCGGCAGCTCATGCCCACGATCGCGAGGGGTTCGTCGGCCGCCGCGCGGGGCGCGGTGATCGCCGGCCGGGCCGCCGCGGACCGGTCGCCGAGGAGCCTCGTCAGCAGGAAGTCGGTGAGGGCCGCCACGTTCGGGTAGTCGAAGACCAGCGTGGCGGGGAGCTTGAGGCCGGTGGCCGCGCCGAGCCGGTTGCGCAGTTCGACGGCGGACAGTGAGCTGAACCCCAGGTCCTTGAAGGCCCGTTCGGCGGAGACCTCGCCCCCGGCGCCTTGGCCGAGGACGATGCCCGTGTGGGCGCGCACCAGGTCCAGGACGGTCTCGTGGCGGTCCCGCTCGCCCAGGCCGGCGAGCCGGCCCCGCAGCGTCTCGCCGCCCTCGGCCGCGGTGTCGGCCGTCCGGCGCTGCGGGGTGCGGACCAGTCCGCGCAGCAGCGGTGGTACGGCCTGGGCGCGGCCGCCGAGCCCGGCGGCCGTGAAGGCGACCGGCAGGACGAGCGGCTCGTCGCGCCGCAGCGCCTCGTCGAACATCGCCAGGCCCTCGGCCGCGGACAGCGGGCGGATGCCGCTGCGGGAGACGCGGTCGAGGTCGTGGCCGTCGAGCCGCCCGGTGAGGGCGGAGCGGTCCGCCCACAGGCCCCAGGCCAGCGCGTGCGCCGGCAGGCCCCGGGCCCGGCGGTGCGCGGCGAGGGTGTCCAGGAAGACGTTGCCCGCCGCGTAGTTGCCCTGGCCGGCGCTGCCCAGGGTGCCGGCCGCCGAGGAGAACAGGACGAACGCGGTGAGGTCCAGATCGCGGGTCAGCTCGTGCAGGTGCCAGGCCGCGTCGACCTTGGGGCGCAGCACCTCGGCCACCCGCTGCGGGGTGAGGGAGCCGATCAGGGCGTCGTCGAGCACGCCGGCCGCGTGGACGACCGCGCGGACCGGGTGCTCCGCCGCCACGGTGGCCAGCGCCCGCGCCACCTCCTCGCGCACCGCCACGTCACAGGCCAGCACCCGCACCTCGGCCGCCAGCTCCGGGGCCTCGCCGCCACTGCGGCTCAGCAGCAGCAGGTGCCGCACCCCGTGCACCTCGACCAGGTGCCGCGCCACCAACCGCCCCAGCACACCCGTACCACCGGTGATCACCACCGTGCCCTCGGGATCGAACACCGACCCCTCGGACCCGGCCTCCGCTCCCAGCCGCGCCAGTCGCGGCACCCGCAGCCCACCGCCGTGCCAGCGCAGTTGCGGTTCGTCGCCGGCCGCGGCGAGGGCGAGCGCCTCGTGCGGTACGGCGGATCCGTCGGTGTCGAGGAGGCCGAACACGCCGGGGTGCTCCGACTGGGCGGAGCGCACCAGCCCCCAGGCGGTGGCGCCCGCCGGGCCGGTGGGCGACTCGCCGACGGCGCCCCGGGTCACCAGTACCAGCCGGCTGTCGGCGAGCCGGTCGTCGGCGAGCCAGCCGTGCAGCAGCTCCAGGGTGGTCCGCGCGATCGTGTGGGCGGCCCGGACGACGTCCTCGCCCGGCGCCGGCGCCGGGAGCGCGGCGAACACGGCGTCGGGGCGGTCCGCGCCCGCGTCGAGGGCGGCGAGCAGCGCCGCCAGGTCGGCGTGGTGCTCGCCGTCCGGGTCGAGTCGCAGGCCCGGGTCGCCGAGCTCGGCCGTCCGGACGGCGCCCGTCGTGGCCGGGGCGGGTGCCTCGGCCCAGTCGAGGCCGTGCAGCGGGCTCCGGGTGACGGGCTGCGCCGCGGTCAGCGGCCGGACCGCCAGGGCGCCGACGGTGGCGACGGGCTCCCCCGTCTCGTCGGTGACCAGCAGCGCCACGGTGTCCGCCCCGGTCGGGGAGAGCCGGACCCGCACGGCGGCGGCGCCGGTGGCGTGCAGGGTGACGTCCGTCCAGGAGAACGGCAGCCGCGGCGCCGCGTCCCCGGTCCGTCCGGTGTCGACGGCGAGCGCGTGCAGGGCCGCGTCGAGGAGCGCGGGGTGCAGGCCGAACCGGCCTGCCGCGGTGCGCTGTTCCTCGGGCAGTCGGACCTCGGCGAGGACGTCGGGGCCGTCCAGCCAGGCGGCGCGCAGCCCCTGGAAGGCCGGGCCGTAGCCCAGCCCGGACTGCGCGAAGCGCGGGTAGAAGCCGTCCAGGGGCACCGGGACGGCGCCGGGCGGCGGCCACGCGGCCGGGGTGTCCGGGAGCTGTCCGCGCGCGGGCTGCGGCTGCTCGGGGCCGAGCACGCCGGTGGCGTGCCTGGTCCAGTCCGCGCCGTCCGGGCGGGCGTGGACGGTGAGTTCGCGGCGGCCCTGCGGGTCCGCGGCGGCGACGGTCACCTGGAGGTGGACGTCCCGGTGCGGCGGTACCACGAGCGGGGCGTGGAGCGTGAGTTCCTCGATCTGCGGGCAGCCCACCTCGTCGCCGGCGCGGATCGCCAGGTCGACGTAGGCGGTGCCGGGCAGCACGACGGTGTCCTGCACGCGGTGGTCGGCCAGCCACGGATGGGTCCGGGTGGACAGCCGCCCGGTGAGCAGGCAGGTGTCGGACCCGGCCGGTGTGACGACGGCGCCGAGCAGCGGGTGCCCGGCGTCGGCCAGGCCGAGGCCGGAGGCGTCGCCCGCGCGGGCCAGGTAGTCGTCGGGCCAGAACCGGCGCCGCTGGAACGCGTACGTCGGCAGGTCGACCGGGCGGGCGGCGGGGAACACCGGCCGCCAGTCCACCGCGACGCCGCGGACGTGGGCCTCGGCCAGGGCCGTCAGGAAGCGGTCCGGGCCGCCCTCGTCCCGGTGCAGGGTGCCGAGCGCGGAGACCGTCCGCTCCAGTGCGTCGGCGGTCTCCTGCACGGCGGGGGTGAGCACGGGGTGCGGGCTGACCTCGACGAACACGGTGTGCCCGTGCTCGACGGCCTGCCTGGTCACCCGCTCGAAGTCGACGGTGCGGCGCAGGTTCTCGTACCAGTAGGCGGCGTCCAGCCGGGCCGTGTCCAGCAGTTCGCCGGTCACGGAGGAGTAGAACGGCGTGCGGCCGGAGCGCGGCCGGATCGGGGCGAGGGCCTCGGCGAGCCGCTCCCGGATCTCCTCGACCTGCGGGGAGTGCGAGGCGTAGTCGACGTCGATCCGCTTCGCCCGTACGCCGTCGGCGAGGCAGGCCGCCAGGAACGCCTCCAGGGCGGTGCTCTCGCCGGACACCACCACGGCGGTCGGGCCGTTGACGGCGGCGACCGCCAGCTGTCCGTCCCAGGTCCGGAGCCGTTCGGTGACCCGCTCGGGGGCTTCGGGCACCCAGACCATGCCGCCCCGGCCCGACAGCGCGGTCAGGGCCTGGCTGCGCAGGGTCACCACGCGCGCGGCGTCGGAGAGCGAGAGTCCGCCCGCGACGTGGGCGGCGGCGATCTCACCCTGGCTGTGTCCGAGGACGGCGTCCGGTTCGACGCCGTGCGCCCGCCACAGTTCGGCGAGCGAGACCATGACCGCGAACAGCACCGGCTGGACCACGTCGACGCGGTCCAGGCCGGGGGCGTCCGGCTCGCCCCGGACGACGTCCAGGAGCGACCAGTCGACGAAGGGTTCGATCGCGGCCGCGCAGGCGCCCATCCGCTCGGCGAACACCGGTGCGGAGTCCAGGAGTTCCCGCGCCATGCCGATCCACTGCGACCCCTGGCCGGGGAAGACGAACGCGATCTGCGGGTCGGTGGCGACCGTGCCGAGGACGGTGCCCGCGGCCGGTCGGTCCTCGGCCAGTGCCCGCAGGAGCTCCGGCAGGTCCGCGACGTCCCGCGGGACGAGGACGGCGCGGTGGCGCAATGCCGACCGGGTGGTGGCGAGGGAGTACGCCAGGTCGGCGGTGGGGGCCGTCCCACCGTCGAACCGGGCCAGCAGCCGGGCGGCCTGCTCGCGCAGCGCCCGGTCGGTGGCGGCGGAGAGCACCCAGGGCAGCACCGGCCCGGGGCCGGCGGCGGCCTCGGGCGCGGTCTCCTCCGGTGCTTCGACCGCGGCTTCGAGGATGACGTGGGCGTTGGTGCCGCTGACGCCGAAGGAGGAGACGCCCGCCCGGCGCGGACGCTCCGCCTCGGGCCAGGCCGTCCGCTCGGTCAGCAGGCGCACCGCACCGGCGGACCAGTCGATGTGGGGCGAGGGCTCGTCCACGTGCAGCGTGGCGGGCAGCACGCCGTGACGCAGCGCCATCACCATCTTGATGACGCCGGCGACACCGGCGGCGGCCTGGGTGTGGCCGAGGTTCGACTTCACCGAGCCCAGCCACAGGGGCTGGTCCCGGTCCTGGCCGTAGGTGGCGAGCAGGGCCTGGGCCTCGATCGGGTCGCCCAGCGTGGTGCCCGTGCCGTGCGCCTCGACGGCGTCGACCTCGGCGGCGGTCAGCCGGGCGTTCGCGAGCGCCTGGCGGATCACCCTCTGCTGCGACGGGCCGTTGGGCGCGGTCAGACCGTTGGAGGCGCCGTCCTGGTTCACCGCGCTGCCGCGCACCACGGCGAGCACCCGGTGCCCGTTGCGCCGGGCGTCGGACAGCCGCTCGACCAGCAGCATGCCGACGCCCTCGGACCAGCCCGTGCCGTCCGCCGCGGCCGCGAACGCCTTGCAGCGCCCGTCGTGCGAGAGCCCGCCCTGACGGCTGAACTCCACGAACTGCATGGGCGTCGACATCACCGTCGCACCGCCGACCAGCGCCAGCGAGCTCTCGCCCGAGCGCAGCGACTGCACGGCCAGGTGCAGCGCCACCAGCGAGGCCGAGCACGCCGTGTCCACCGTGACCGCCGGGCCTTCGAGACCGAAGGTGTAGGAGAGGCGGCCCGAGAAGACGGCGCCGCCGTTGCCGGTGCCGACGAAGCCCTCCAGCTCCTCCGGGAGGTCCTGCAGGAGCAGGGCGTAGTCCTGCCCGTTGGTGCCGGCGAAGACGCCGGTGTCGCTGCCGCGCAGCGTGGCCGGGTCGATCCCGGCCCGTTCGAAGGCCTCCCAGGAGGTCTCCAGCAGCAGCCGCTGCTGCGGGTCCATCGCCAGCGCCTCGCGCGGGGAGATCCCGAAGAACTCCGCGTCGAAGTCGGCGGCGTCGGACAGGAATCCGCCGTTGCCGACGCTCGACCGGCCGTCGCCGAGCAGTTGTTCGAGGTCCCAGCCGCGGTCGGCGGGGAAGGCGCCGATGCCCTCGCCGCCCTCCGCGACGAGCCGCCAGAGGTCCTCCGGCGAGCGCACCCCGCCGGGGAAGCGGCAGGCCATCCCCACGATCGCGATCGGCTCGTCCGACGCCCCGGTCCGCGCGACCGCGGCCGGTACCGCCCGCCGCGGCTGCGCGCCCGCCGCGGCGGCCAGCTCCTCGTCGAGGAACCGGGCCAGCTCGGCCGGGGTCGGGCAGTCGAACACGAGCGTGGCCGGCAGCCGGAGCCCGGTCGCGTGGGTGAGCCGGTTGCGCAGTTCCACCGCGGTCAGGGAGTCGATGCCCAGCTCGCTGAAGAGGCGGTCGGCTCCGGCCGGTTCGGCGGAGGTGTGGCCGAGCACCGCGGCGGCGTGCGTGCGGACCAGGTTCAGCAGTGTCCTGGCGCGCTCCGCGTCCGACAGCGCGGCCACGTCCAGCAGTGCCCCGGCGTCCTGGCGGCCGTCGGCGGCCGCGCCGCGCGCGAGGGGCGGGACCAGGCCGTGCAGCAGGGGCGGCACGGTGCCGGACGCCGCCCGCGCCCGCCAGGCCTCCAGGTCCACCGGTGCGGCCACCACGACGGGGCGGTCGACGTCGAGCACCGCGTCGAACAGGGCGAGGCCCTGCTCGGTGGGCATCGGGATGATGCCCGCGCTCCTGGCCCGCGTGTGGTGGGCCTCGCCGAGCTGCTCGGTCATGCCGCTGCGCTCTTCCCACAGCCCCCACTGCACGGAGACCATCGGCAGGCCCTGCGCCCGGCGGTGGGCGGCGAACGCGTCGAGGAAGGTGTTCGCCGCCGCGTAGTTGCCCTGGCCTCCGGCGCCGATGGTGGCGGCGGCCGAGGAGAACACCACGAAGGCGGCGAGGTCGAGGTCGCGGGTGAGGTCGTCGAGGTGGAGCACCGCGTCGACCTTGGGCCGCAGCACCCGGTCCACCTGCTCCTCGGTGAGCGAGCCGATCAGCCCGTCCTGCACGACACCGGCGCTGTGCACCACGGCCGTGAGCGGGTGCGCGGCCGGGACGGCGGCCAGGCAGGCCGCCAACTGCTCGCGGTCGCCCACGTCGCAGGCGGCGAGGGTCGCCTCGGCGCCCAGCTCGGCCAGTTCGGCGCGCAGCTCCTCGGCGCCGTCGGCGGCCGCCCCCCGCCGGCTGAGCAGCAGCAGGTGCCGCACGCCGTGCCGCTGCGCCAGGTGGCGGGCGACGAGCCGGCCGACGCCGCTGGTGGCGCCGGTGACCAGGACGGTCCCCTCGGGGTCGAAGTGCCGCTCGGCGGGCTCGGCGGGCTCGGCGGGCTGCTGGAGCCGGGCCAGCCGCGGTGCGTGGGGGGTGCCCGCGCGCAGCGCCAGCTGCGGCTCGCCGCCGGCGAGCGCCGGGACGACCGAGCGGTACGAGGCGACCGTGCCGTCCACGTCGAGCAGCAGGAAGCGGTCGGGGTGCTCGGACTGGGCGGAGCGGACGAGCCCCCAGACCGGGGCGGTGGCCAGGTCGTCCGGCCGGGCGTCCGGCACCGTGGTCACGGCGCCTTCGGTCACCACCACGAGGCGGGAGGCCGCGAAGGCCTCGTCGGCGAGCCACTCCCGGGCCAGCGCGAGGACGCCCCGCAGCGCGGCGCGCACCTCCTCGCCGAGGGCACCGGGGCCGCCGGGCGGCACCGGCGCGAGGACGACGGCGGGCGCCGGCGCGCCGGCCCGCACGGCCAGGGACAGTGCCGCGAGGTCGGCGTACGGCGTCGCGTCGGCGAACCGGGCGGCGGCCTCGGCGTCGCCGAGCACCGCCCACCCCTCGGCGGGGGCGTCCCCGTGGGCGAGGGTCACCTCGTCCCAGGCGATCCGGAACAGGGCGTCGCCGTGCCGCCCGCGCACCGCCGTCTCGTGGAAGGTCACCGCGGCGGCCCGGGCGAGGGTGCGGCCGTCCTCGTCGACCAGGACGAGGGACACCGTGCGCTCGCCGGTCAGGGTGAGCTCGGCCCGCGCCGCGGCGGCGCCGGCCGCGTGCAGTTCGACCCCGGACCAGCGGGTGGGCAGCCACCGGAGCCGGTGGTCGGTCACCGGCGGCAGCAGGACCCCGGCCGCCTCGGCGACGGCGGCCAGGAGGGCGGGGTGCAGGCCGAAGCGGTCGGCGCCGGCCGACGCGTCGGCGGGCGCCCCCAGTTCGGCGTACACGGTGTCGCCGCCGCGCCACGCGGCGAGCAGCTCCGCGCCGCCGGAGGCGGGGTGCCCGGCGCGCAGTGCGGCGAGGTCGATCGCCTCGGCGCCCTCGCCCGGGCGGCCGCGATCGGTCGCGGTGGGCGGCGTCGGGCCGCCGCGCTCCAGGACGCCGGTGGCGTGCCTGGTCCACGGGGCGTCGTCGTGGTTCTCGCGCGCGTGGACGGTGAGGGCGCGGCCGCCGGCGTCGTCCGGCGCGCCCACCCGGACCTGGACCACGACGCCGCCGCGTTCCGGCAGGGTCAGCGGCTCGTCCACGGTGAGCTCGGCGACGCGGCCGCAGCCGACCTGGCTCCCCGCGTGCAGCGCCAGCTCCAGCAGGGCGGCGGCGAGGCGGGGCACGCCGTCGGCGGGTGCGGCGAGCCAGGGGTGGCTCTGCCGGGACAGCAGGCCGGTCAGCAGCAGGCCGTCGCCGTCCGCGAGCGAGACGGCCGCGCCGAGCAGCGGGTGGTTCGCCGTGCCGATGCCGACCCGGGTGACGTCGCCGGTGGCGGAGAACGGGTTCTTCAGCCAGTGGCGCTCGCGCTGGAACGCGTACGTCGGCAGCTCGGCCGGGGCGGCCCCGCTGCCGGCGAACACCGCCGGCCAGTCGACGGAGGTGCCGTTGGCGTGGGCGCCGGCCAGCGCGGTCAGGGTGGTGGAGACCTCCTCCTTGCCGTGGCGCAGCGCGGGCGTCAGGAGCACGTCGGTGCGGTCCGCGGGCACGCTGTCGCGGCCGAGCCCGGTGAGCACACCGCCCGGGCCCAGTTCGAGGAACGTGGTCACCCCGCGGGCGAGCAGGTCCGCCATCCCGTCGTGGAAGCGGACCGGTTCGCGGACGTGGCGCACCCAGTACCCGGGCATCGCGATCTCGTCGGCCGCGGCGACCCGTCCGGTGACGTTGGAGACGACCGGGATCCGCGGCGGGTGGAACGTCAGCCGCTCCACGACGGCGCGGAACTGGCCCAGCATCGGCTCCATGGACGGCGAGTGGAACGCGTGGCTCGTGGTGAGCCGCTTGGACCGGCGCTCCCCCAGGGCCGCCCGCACCGCCGACAGCACGGCCGACACCGCGTCCTCGTCGCCCGAGAGGACCACGGAGGCGGGGCCGTTGACCGCCGCGACGGCGACCCGGTCGGTGAGCAGCGGTGCCACCTCCGCCTCGGAGGCGGCCACGGACACCATGACGCCCGGCGCCATCGCCTGCATGAGCCGGCCGCGGGCCGTGACGAGGGCGCAGGCGTCCTCCAGGGACAGCACGCCGGCCAGGTGCGCGGCGGCGACCTCGCCGACGGAGTGCCCGAGGAGGTAGTCCGGCCGCACGCCCCAGCTCTGCCAGAGCCGGAACTGCGCCACTTCGAGGGCGAACAGGGCGGGTTGCGCGTAGCGGGTGGCGTCCAGCAGCCCCTCGTCGCCGAACATCACGTCGCGCACCGGCCGCCCCAGGAGCGGGTCGAGGACCGCGCCGACGGCGTCCAGGGCGGCGGCGAACTCCGGTACTCGGTCGTGGAGTTCGCGCCCCATGCCGGTCCGCTGCGCGCCCTGGCCGCCGAACAGGAAGGCGGTCCGCCCGCCCTTGACCCGGGCCGTGCCGCCGAGCAGGTGCGGGGAGGCCGCGCCCCGGGCCAGCGCGCCGAGGCCGTGCAGCGCGCCCTCGCGGTCGGCGGCGACGACGGCGGCCCGGAAGGGCAGTGCGGCGCGGCCGGTGGCCAGCGCGTGGGCGAGGTCCAGGAGGTCGGCCTGCGGGTGCTCGTCCAGGTGGGCCAGGAGCCGGCCGGCCTGCGCGCGCAGCGCCTGCGGGGTGTGGCCGGACACCGGCAGCGGCAGGGTGCCGTGGGTGAGCGGCCCCGCGGCCGCGGCGGCGGGCGCCGGCTCGGCGGCGGGCGGCTGCTCGGCGGCGGGCGGCTGCTCGGCGGCGGGCGGCTGCTCCACGATCACGTGCGCGTTGGTGCCGCTGACCCCGAACGAGGAGACGCCGACCCGGCGGGGGCGGTCCGTGACGGGCCACTGCGTCGGCTCGGTCGGCAGCCGGACGGATCCGGCGGACCAGTCGACGTGGGTGGTCGGCCGGTCGACGTTGAGGGTGGGCGGCATCACCGCGTGCTGGACCGCCAGGATCGCCTTGATGACGCCGGCGACGCCCGCGGCGGCCTGGGTGTGGCCGAGGTTGGACTTGACCGAGCCCAGGAGCAGCGGCCGCTGCGCCGTGTGGTGGCGGCCGTAGGTGGCGAGGACGGCGTTGGCCTCGATCGGGTCGCCCAGGGTGGTGCCGGTGCCGTGCGCCTCGACGGCGTCGACCTCGTCGGGGGTGAGCCCGGCGTTGTCGAGGGCTTCGAGGATCACGCGTTCCTGCGAGGGGCCGTTCGGCGCGGTCAGGCCGTTGCTGGCGCCGTCCTGGTTCACGGCGCTGCCGCGCACCACCGCCAGCACCCGGTGGCCGTTGGCCACCGCGTCCGACAGCCGCTCCAGCAGGAGCAGGCCGACGCCCTCGCCCCAGCCGGTGCCGTCCGCCGCGTCCGCGAAGGGCTTGCACAGCCCGTCCGGCGCCATGCCGCGCTGCCGGCTGAACTCGATGAAGGCGCCCGGTGTCGACATCACCGTCGCGCCGCCGGCGAGGGCGAGGGAGCACTCCCCCTGCCGCAGCGACTGCACGGCCAGGTGGAGCGCCACCAGCGAGGCCGAGCAGGCGGTGTCGACGGTGACCGCCGGGCCCTCCAGGCCGAGCGTGTACGACAGCCGGCCGGAGAGCACGCTGGCGGTGTTGCCGGTGAGGCGGTGGCCCTCCAGCGCCTCGGACTCCAGCGAGGTCATCAGCAGGCGTACGTAGTCCTGCCCGTTGGTGCCGGCGAAGACGCCGGTCCGGCTGCCGCGCAGGGTCGCGGGGTCGATGCCGGCCCGTTCCAGGGTCTCCCAGGCGACCTCCAGCAGGTGGCGTTGCTGCGGGTCCATCGCCAGCGCCTCGCGCGGCGAGATCCCGAAGAACTCGGCGTCGAAGTCGGCGGCGTCGGCGAGGAAGGCGCCGCGGCGGGTGTAGCTGGTTCCCCGCCGGTCCGGGTCCGGGTCGAACAGCGTCTCCAGGTCCCAGCCGCGGTCGGCGGGGAAATCGGCCACGGCGTTCCCGCCGGACACGAGCAGCCGCCAGAGGTCCTCCGGCGACGAAACGCCGCCGGGGAATCGGCAGCCGATGCCGACGACGGCTATCGGCTCACGCCGTTCCTCCTGCATTTCCCGCAATTGCCTGCGGGTGTCCTGCAGATCGTTGGTGACGCGCTTGAGGTAATAGCTGAGTTTCTCTTTGTCCGCCATGCTGGTGAGTGCCTCTCGAAGAACGAAAGCCTGTCGGCCGGACGGTCAGGAGATGCCGAATTCCTTGCCGATGTACTCGATCAACTCGTCGTCCGTGGCCTCCGCCAGTTCGACGGACGCGTTCTCCGGCTGTTCCTCGGTCAGCTGCGCGAGCAGCGAGGTCAGCCGGGTGATGACGACCTTGCGGGTGAGGTCGTCGGTGGCGATTGCGGGCAATCGCGTTTCGAGCTCCTCCAGCAGCGCCGCGGCCGGGCTGCCGGAGTCCTCGCGGATCCGCTCCAGCAGGTGGGTGGTGACGGCCCGCGCGGTCGGGTGGTCGAAGACGAGGGTGACCGGCAGTCGCATGCCGCTGAGCCGGCTGAGCCGGTTGCGCAGTTCGACCGCCGTCACCGAGTCGAGTCCGAGCCCGGTCAGCGGGCCGTCCACGTCGAGCGCGTCGGGGGTGGCGTACCTGAGCACCGCGGCGAGCTCGGCGCGTACCAGGGTCAGGACGTGGTCGTCGCCCTCCGGTTCGGAGAGGGCGGCCAGCCGGTCGCGCAGGGCGGACAGGGTGTCCACCGAGTCGGTGTTGCCGCCGGCCCCGGCCTCCGCCATGGCCGCCAGTGCCTCGGGCACCGTGCCGAGCAGCGGGCTGGGCCGCAGCGAGGCGAGGCCCCGGGCGAAGCGGTCCCACTCGATGTCGCCCACGAGCAGAAACGTTTCATCGTGCCGTACCGCGCGACGGAGTGCGTCCATCGCGAGCTCGGGATCCATCGCGCGCACGCCCCGGCTGCGAAGCCGGGCCTCGGCGTCGTCGCGCGAGTCGAGACTGCCGCCGCCCCACGCGCCCCAGGCCACCGAGGTCGCCGGCAGCCCGCGCGCCCGCCGGTGGCGGGCGAAGGCGTCCAGGTAGGCGTTGGCCGCCGAGTAGTTGGCCTGACCGGTGCTGCCGACGGTGGCGCCGAACGCGGAGAACAGCACGAACGCCGTGAGGTCCAGGCCCTCGGTCAGCGCGTGGAGGTTGTCCACGGCGGTGACCTTGGAGGCGAAGACCCGCTCCAGGCGTTCCGGGGTCAGCGCGTCGACCGGGCCGTCGTCGACCACGCCGGCGACGTGCATCACCGCGGTCAGCGGGGCGTCCTCGGGCACCGAGGCCAGCAGCCGCGCCAGGGCCGCGCGGTCCGCCGCGTCGCAGTCCGCGAGGGTCACCCGGGCACCCAGGGCGGTGAGTTCGGCGACGAGTTCGTCGGCGCCGACGGCGGAGGTGGCCCGCCGGCCGGCCAGGACGAGGTGCGTCGCGCCCTCGCCGGCGAGCCACCGGGCCACGTGCCGGCCGAGCGCGCCGGTGCCGCCCGTGACGAGCACGGTGCCCGTGGGCCGCCACCCGGTGTCCGGGCCCGGGGCCGCGGCCCGGACGAGCCGGCAGCCGAGGACGCCGGTGGCGCGGACGGCCAGCTGGTCCTCCTCCGCGCCCAGACCGGCCAGTGCCTCGACGAACCGGTCCTGCGCCCGTCGGTCCACCTCCTGCGGAAGGTCGATCAGGCCGCCCCAGCGTTCGGGCTGTTCGAGCGCGGCGGCCCGGCCCAGGCCCCAGACCTGGGCGGCGGTCGGGTCACGGAGCGGGTCGTTGTCGTCCACGGACACCGCGCCGCTGGTGACGCACCAGAGCCGGGCGGCCGAACCGGTGTCGCCGAGCGCCTGTACCAGGGCCAGGGTGCCCGCGGTGGCCGCGGCGACCGTGGGGCGGTCCGGGCTCGGGGAGCCGTCGAGTGCCAGCAGCGACAGCACGCCGGTGACCTCGGCCCCGTCGGCGGCGGCCCGCAGGCGCTGCGCCAGGACCTCCCGGTCGAGCTCGGCGGCGCCCACCTCGACCCGGACCGCCTTGGCGCCGGCCCGTTCGAGGGCCTCCACCAGCGCGGTGACGGTGGGGTGACCGGCCAGGGCCGCGGGCACCACGGTGAGCCAGCTGCCGCCCGGCGCCGCCGCGGGGGCGGCGGCGAGGGGCTGCCAGGTCACCTGGTAGGTCCAGGAGTCCACGGCGGAGCGCCGGTCCAGCTGCCGGCGCCAGGACGCGAGGACGGGCAGCGCCGCCCGCACCGCCGGCTCGGCGTCGGTGCCGATCTCCAGGGTGGAGGTCAGCGCGGTGAGGTCCTGCTGTTCGACCGCGGCCCAGAAGGCCTGGTCGGCCGCGGTCGCGACGGCGCCGGCCGCACCGGCGACCGGGACGGTCCCGGCGACCGGGGTGTCCAGCCAGTAGGTCTCGTGCTGGAACGGATACGTGGGCAGGTCGACCCGGCGGGCGCCCGCCCCCCGGAACGCGGCCCGCCAGTCGACGGTCACCCCGCTCACATGGGCCTCGGCGGCCGACGCCAGGAACCGCCGCAGGCCGCCCTCGTCCCGGCGCAGCGTGGGGACGACGACCGGCTCGCCGCCCTGCTGCTCGACGGTCTCCTGGATCGAGAGCGCCAGCAGCGGGTGCGGGCCGGCCTCGACGAAGGTGCGGTACCCGTCGCGGCCCATCGCCCGGACGGCGGCCTCGAAGGCCACCGTCTCCCGGACGTTGCGGTACCAGTAGGCGGCGTCGAGGGTCGCGGTGTCGACCACGTCCCCGGTCACCGTGGAGTACATCGGGATCCTGCCCGGCCCGGGCGTGACCGGCGCGAGGTCGCGCAACAGGCGCTCGCGCAGCGCGTCCACATGGGCCGAGTGCCCGGCCACCGTCACGCCGGGCACCCGGCGGGCCCGGATGCCGTCGGCCGCGCAGGCGGCCACGAACGCGTCACAGGCCTCGGCGTCGCCGGAGACCGTGCACGAGCCCGGCCCGTTGACGGCGGCCACCGACAGCCGCGGGCCCCAGGGCTCGATCCGGCGCGCCGCCTCGTCGGCCGGCAGCAGGACGGCGGTCATCCCGCCGCTCCCGGCCAGGGTGGCCCAGGCGTCGCTGCGGACCACGATGATCCGTGCGGCGTCCTCCAGGGACAGGCCTCCCGCGATGTACGCGGCGGCGACCTCGCCCTGCGAGTGCCCCACCACGGCCGCCGGCTCCACCCCGTGGGAGCGCCACAGCGCGGCCAGCGACACCATCATGGTGAACAGCACCGGCTGGTACACGTCCAGCCGGTCCTCGGACGGCTCGGAGTCGCCGCGCAGCACGTCGAGCACCGACCAGCCGGTCAGGGCGCGGATCTGCGCGTCGCAGGCCTCGGCCTGCTCGCGGAAGGCGGGTGCGGTCGCCAGGAGTTCGCGCCCCATGGCGGGCCACTCACTGCCCTGCCCGGGGAAGACGAACACCGGCCGCGCCTCGCCGCCGGCGACGCCCCGCACGGCGTCCGCGACGCTCTCCCCGGCGGCCGCGCGGGACAGTCCGGCGGTGTCGGTGCCGAGCAGGACGGCGCGGTGGGCGAACAGCGCACGGCCGTGCGCCAGGGAGTGCCCGACGTCGGCCGGGTCGAGGTCCGGCTGTTCGGCGAGCCTGCTCCGCAGCCGCTGGAGCTGCTCGTCGAGGGCCCGGCCGGTCCGGGCGGACAGCACCCAGGGGACGACGGCCGGCGGCGCGGGCCGCTCGCCGTCCTCGGCCGCCTCGGGCAGCTCGGCCGGGTCGTGCAGGTCGGCCGGGTCGGCCTGGTCCGCCGGGTCGGCCGCCGGGGGCTCCTCCAGGACGAGGTGGGCGTTGGTCCCGCTGATCCCGAACGAGGAGACCGCCGCGCGGCGCGGACCGTCCAGGCGCTCCCAGGGCCGGGCCTCGGTCAGCAGCCGGATCTCGCCCGACTCCCAGTCCACGTGCGGCGACGGGGCGTCGACGTGCAAGGTCCGGGGCAGGACGCCGTGCCGCATCGACAGGACGAGCTTCATCACGCCGGCCACGGCGGCCGCGGCGGCGGTGTGACCGATGTTGGACTTCACCGAGCCGAGCCACAGCGGCCGGTCCCGGTCCCGGCCGTAGGTCGCGAGCAGGGCGTTGGCCTCGATCGGGTCGCCCAGCCGGGTGCCGGTGCCGTGCGCCTCCACCACGTCGACGTCCCGCGCCGTGAGCCCGGCGGCGTGCAGGGTGCGCCGGATCACCCGCTCCTGCGACGGCCCGTTCGGCGCCGTCAGCCCGTTGGAGGCGCCGTCGTGGTTGATCGCGCTGCCCCGGATGACCGCCAGGACGGGGTGGCCGTTGCGGCGGGCCTCGGAGAGCCGCTCCACCACCAGGACGCCGGCGCCCTCGGACATGCCCATCCCGTCGGCCGCGGCCGCGAACGGCTTGCACCGGCCGTCCGGCGCCAGCACCTGTTGCCGGCTCAGTCCCGCGAAGCCGCCCGAGGAGGGCATCACCGCCACGCCGCCGACCAGGGCCAGCGTGCACTCGCCGCGGCGCAGCGCCTGGCAGGCCAGGTGCAGGGCCACCAGGGAGGAGGAACAGGCCGTGTCGACGGTGAGCGAGGGGCCCTCCAGGCCGAGGGTGTAGGACACCCGCCCGGACAGGACGCTGGTGAACACCCCGGTCATGAGGTGGGCTTCGAGCCCCTCCCCGGGCGGGGTGGCCGCCCCGTAGAAGGAGTGCATGCCGCCCGCGTAGACGCCGGTGCTGGTGCCGTGCAAGGTGGTCGGATCGATGCCCGCCCGTTCGACGGCCTCCCAGGAGGTCTCCAGCAGCAGCCGCTGCTGCGGGTCCATCGCCAGCGCCTCGCGCGGCGAGATGCCGAAGAACGCCGCGTCGAAGTCGCCCGCGTCGTGCAGGAACCCGCCCTCGCGGGCGTAGGTCGTCCCGTCACGGTGCGGGTCCGGGTCGTAGAGCCTGCCGAGGTCCCAGCCGCGGTTGGTGGGGAAGGGCGAGATCGCGTCGCCGCCCTCGGCGAGCAGCTCCCAGAACCGCTCCGGCGTGGTGACGCCGCCGGGGAACCGGCACGCCATGCTGACGATCGCGATCGGGTCGTCGTCCGCGCCGGCCGCCGTCTCGGCGAGCACCGGGACGGCCGGCCCGGTACCGGTCACCCGGGTGAGCAGGTAGTCGGCGAGCGCGCGGGCCGAGGGGTGGTCGAAGACCAGGCTGGCGGGCAGCGCGATCCCGGTGGCCGCGGAGAGGCGGTTGCGCAGTTCCACGGCCGACAGCGAGTCGAAGCCCAGCTCGCGGAAGGCGCGGGCCGCGTCCACCGCGTCGGGCGTGGCGTGCCCGAGGACGACCGCCGCCTCGGTGCGGACCAGGTCGAGGAGGACCCGTGGCCGGGCGTCGGCCGGTACCGTCGCGAGCTTCGCCGCCAGCGCCGACGCGTCCGGGCGGGTGCCGTCCGCGGCCGTCCGGGCGCCGTCCAGCGCCTGCCGCGCCTGCGGCACCTCGCGGATCAGCGGGCTGGGGCGGGCCATCGTGAAGACCGGCGCCGCCCGGTCCCACTCGACGTGCGTGACCACCAGGTGGGTCTCGTCCCGGGCGATCGACTGGAACAGGGCGGACACCGCGAGGTCCGGGTCCAGGGCCGGGAACCCGCGCCGCGCCAGCCGTTCGGCGACGTCCTCGGCCATGCCGGCGCCCCAGGACCCCCAGGCGATCGAGGTCGCGGGCAGTCCGCTGCGGCGGCGCTGCTGCGCGAGGGCGTCCAGCCGGGCGTTGGCGGCCGCGTAGTTGCCCTGCCCCGCGGCGCCGAAGCTGCCCGCGACCGAGGAGAACAGCACGAACGCGTCGAGGTCCAGATGGCCGGTCAGTTCGTGCAGGTGCAGCGCACCGTCCACCTTCGGCGCCATCACCTCGGCGAAGCGCTGCGGCGTGAGGGTGTCGACCAGGCCGTCGGCCAGCACACCGGCCGCGTGCAGCACCGCCGTCAGGGGAGCGTCGGCGGGCAGCGAGTCGAGCAGCGCCGCGACCTCGGACCGGACCGACATGTCGCAGGCGACGATGCTCACCCGGGCGCCCAGCGCGGTCAGCTCCCGCTCCAGCTCGGCCGCGCCCGGGGCGTCCGGTCCGCGCAGTCCGGCCAGCACGAGGTGTTCGGCCCCGTCGGCCGCCAGCCGGCGGGCCACGTGGGCGCCGATCAGTCCGGTGCCGCCGCTGATCAGCACGGTGCCGCGCGGGCGCCACGGCGCCACGGCGGCCTCGGGCAGCGGCGCCCTGACGATGCGCCGCACGAACACCGCCGCCTCGCGGATCGCGACCTCGCACTCGTCGTCGACGCCCCCGAGGACGGCGACCAGACGGTCGTGGGCGGTGTCGTCCAGGTGCGGCGGCAGGTCGACCAGACCGCCCCAGCGGCGCGGCTGCTCCAGCGCCACCACCCGGCCGAGGCCCCACAGCCCGGCCTGGACGGCGCTGGTCAGCTCGTCGTCGTCGCCGGTGGAGACCGCTCCGCCGGTCAGGCACCACAGCGGTGCCTCGATGCCGGTGGTGCCCAGCACCCGGACCAGGTCCGCCGTGCCGTGCAGCGCGGTGTCCTCGTCCAGGGCCAGCAGCGACAGCACGCCCGTCACCGCGGCGGGGTCGACGTCGGCGAGGTCCGCCGCCTCGGTGACCAGCACGTCCAGGCGCCTGAGCCGCAGGGCCCCGGCGAGCGCGGTGACCCGCCGGTCGGCGGTGTGCTCCGGGGGCGCCACGAGCAGCCACGTCCCGGACGCGCCGGGCGCCGAGCCGACCGCCAGCGGGCGCCAGACGATCCGGTACCGCCACTCGTCCAGGGCGGCGCGCTCCGTGCGGCCGCGGCGCCTGGTCGCCAGGGTCGACACGACGGAGCCCAGCGGGGCGTCCGCGGGCAGCGCCAGCAGCTCGGTCAGCGCCTCGCCGTCAGCCGTGTCGACGGCCTGCCAGAACGAGCTCTCCCAGGCGTCCCGGCCGCTCTCGTCCGAGCCGGGCGCGGGGAGGTCGAGCCAGTACCGCCGGTGCTGGAACGCGTACGTGGGCAGGTCCACCGGGGCGGGTCCGGCCTCGGCGAGGACCGTCTCCCACCGCACCGGCACGCCGCGGACGTACGCCTCGGCCGCCGAAGCGAGCATCCGCTCCGGCCCGCCGGAGTCCCGACGCAGCGTCCCGACCACGGCGGCGTCACGCCCGGCCGCGTCGATGGTCTCCTGCACGCCCACCGACACCACGGGGTGCGGGCTCACCTCGACGAAACAGGTCACGCCGTCGTCGAGCAGCGCCCTGATCACCGGTTCGAAGCCGACCGGCTCGCGCAGGTTCCGGTACCAGTAGTCGGCGTCCAGCGCGGTCGTGTCCAGCAGCGCGCCGGTGACCGTGGAGTGGAACGGGAGCTCCGACGGGCGCGGCTCGACCGCGCCGAGCGCCTCGGCGATGTCGGTGCGGACGGCGTCGACGTGGTGCGAGTGCGAGGCGTAGTCCACCTCGATCCGGCGGGCCCGGACGCCTTCGTCGGCGAGCGCGGCCAGGAAGGCCTCCAGCGGCGCGTCGTCGCCGGAGACCACCACGGAGGACGGGCCGTTCACCGCCGCGACGGACAGCGCCCCGCCCCGCTCGGCGAGCCGGGCCCGCACCTCGTCCACCGGCAGGGCCACCGACACCATGCCGCCGCGCCCGGCGAGCCCCAGCAGCGCCCGGCTGCGCAGCGCCACGATCCGCGCGCCGTCGTCCAGCGACAGCGCGCCCGCCACGCAGGCCGCGGCGATCTCGCCCTGGGAGTGCCCGACCACGGCGGCGGGCCGCACGCCCAGCGAGCGCCACACCTCGGCCAGCGACACCATCACCGCCCACAGCACCGGCTGCACGACGTCCACCCGGTCCAGCGGAGCGCCTGCGCGCAGGATGTCGCGCGGGTCGCGGTCCAGGTACGGGGCGAGGGCCTGCGCGCACTGCGCCATCCGCGCGGCGAACACCGGGGAGGAGTCGAGCAGCGGCACCGCCATGCCGGCCCACTGGGCGCCCTGGCCGGGGAAGACGAACGCCACCCGGGCCGAGCCCGCGGCCCGCCCGCGGACGACGTCCGGCAGGCTGCGCCCGGCGGCGAGGCCGGCGAGCCCGTCGCACAGGCCGGCGCGGTCGCCGGCGAGCACCACCGCACGGTGGTCGAACCGGGTGCGCGCGGTCGCCAGCGTGTGCGCGACGTCGACCGGGTCGAGGTCCGAGTGGTCCTGCACCAGCGCGCTCAGCCGGCGGGCCTGGTGGCGCAGCGCGTCCTCCGTCCGGCCGGAGAGCACCCACGGCACGACCGGCACGGTGCCGGTGCGCGCCGGCCGCTCCACGGCGGGGGCCTGCTCCAGCACCACGTGCGCGTTGGTACCGCTGACGCCGAACGCGGACACCGCGGCACGCCGGGGCCGGTCCAGTTCCGGCCACGGCCGGGCGGCGGTCAGCAGCTCGACCGCGCCGGCCGACCAGTCGACCTGGGGGGACGGCCGGTCCACGTGCAGGGTGCGCGGCAGGGTGCCGTGCCGCATCGCCATCACCATCTTGATGACGCCGGTGACCCCGGCGGCGGCCTGGGTGTGGCCGATGTTCGACTTCACCGAGCCCAGGGCCAGCGGGACTTCGCGGTTCTGGCCGTAGGTGGCCAGCAGCGCCCGCGCCTCGATCGGGTCACCGATCGGCGTTCCCGTCCCGTGCGCCTCCACGGCGTCCACGTCGGCGGCGAGCAGTCGGGCGTCGGCCAGCGCGGCGCGGATCACGCGCTGCTGGGCGGGCCCGCTGGGGGTCGTCAGACCGCTGGAGGCGCCGTCCTGGTTCACCGCGGTGCCGCGCACCACGGCGAGCACGCGGTGCCCGTCCCGCACCGCGTCCGAGAGCCGGGCCAGCAGCAGCATGCCGACGCCCTCGCCCCAGCCGGTGCCGTCCGCCCGGTCGGAGAAGGACTTGCAGCGGCCGTCGGGGGCGAGGCCGCGCTGCCGGCTGAACTCGATGAACGCCGCCGGGGAGGACATCACCGTGACGCCGCCGGCCAGGGCCAGCGAGCACTGGCCCTGCCGCAGCGCCCCGACCGCCAGGTGCAGGCCGACCAGGGAGGAGGAGCAGGCGGTGTCGACGGTGACCGTCGGACCCTCGAAGCCGAAGGTGTAGGCGATGCGCCCGGAGGCCACGCTGCCCGAGCTGCCGTTGCCCACATAGCCTTCGAAGCCCTCGGGGACGCGGTGCAGGCGACCGGCGTAGTCGTTGTACATGACGCCGACGTAGGTGCCGACCTGCTCGCCGCGCAGGGTGGTCGGGTCGATGCCGGCCCGCTCCACGGCCTCCCAGGAGGTCTCCAGCAGCAGCCGCTGCTGCGGGTCGATGGCCAGCGCGTCCTTGGGGCTGATGCCGAAGAACTCGGGGTCGAAGTCGGCCGCCGGGTAGAGGAAGCCGCCCTCCCGCGCGTAGCTGGTGCCGGTCCGGTCCGGGTCCGGGTGGTACAGCCTCTCCAGGTCCCAGCCGCGGTCGGCCGGGAATCCGGCGACCGCGTCGCGGCCCTCCTCGACCAGGCGCCAGAGGTCCTCGGGGCTTCGTACGTCACCGGGGTAGCGGCACGCCATTCCGATGACGGCGATGGGCTCGTGCGCCGCGTCGACGAGCTGCCGATTACGACGGCGCAGCCGCTCCGTCTCCTTCAGCGAACCCCGTAACACCTCAATGATCTGCTCTTTGCTCTGGTTCACCGATACCCCCGTCAGTCCCGGTCTCGCTGATCATCCTGTGCCATCTGGATCAATTCGTCGAGAGCCATTTCGTCAATACCACCGGAATCAGCCATGTGATGATCCATCGATTTCTGTTCGTCCTCGGAGCCGCCCAGACGCAACAGCAGGTCGAGGACCCCCGCGTCGCGCAACCGGTCGACGGGAATGGCGGCGATAATCCGCCGCAGCTCGGCATCGCCGTCGGCCACCGCGTCCGCGGGCGCGAGGGCCGCCGTCAGGTGCCGGGCCAGGGCGGTGGCGTTGGGGTGGTCGAACAGCACCGCGGTGGGCAGCCGCAGCCCGGTGGCCGCGTCCAGCCGGGTCCGCAGGTCGATCGCCGTCAGGGAGTCCAGGCCCAGCTCGAAGAAACCGCGATCGGCGTCGACCGTGCCGGCGTCGTGGTGCCCGAGCACCCCGGCCAGTTCCCGCACGACCACCCGGCGCACCAGGTCGGCACGGTCGGGCTCCGCCGCCCCCGCGAGCCTGGTCCGCAACTCCGCGCCGCCGTCCGGGTCCGCGGCCGCGCCCCCCGGCCGCTGCGACGCCGGCACGAGGCCGTGCAGCAGCGGCAGCAGGGTGCCCGAGCGGGCCTGGGCGCGCAGGGCGGCCCGGTCCAGCAGGACGGCCGCCAACTCGGCCTCCCCGGCCCCGACCGCGGCGTCGAAGAGCGCCAGCGCCTCGGCCGAGGAGAGCGCGCCGATCCCCGCCCGGGCCATCCTGCGCACATCGGCCTCGGCCAGGCCGCCGACGATGCCGCCGTCGCTCTCCCACCGCCCCCACACCAGCGCGGAGGCGGGGAGGCCGGCGGCGCGTCGGTGCCGGGCCAGCCCGTTGAGGAGCGCGTTGGCCGCCGCGTAGTTCGCCTGCCCCGGCCCGCCGAAGAGGCTGGTGGTGGAGGAGAAGAGCACGAAGGCGTCCAGCGACAGATGCCGCGTCAGCCGGTGCAGGTGCAGCGCCGCGTCCGCCTTCGGCGCCAGCACCGCGGCCAACCGCCCGGCGCTCTGGGAGGGCAGGACGGCGTCGTCGACGACGCCCGCCGCGTGGATCACCGCGCGGAGCGGGTGATCCACCGGGACGGCGGCCAGCACGCGGGCAAGGTCGTCCTCGTCGGACACGTCGCAGGCGACGGCCCGTACCTCGGCGCCGTGCTCGGCGAGTTCGGCGGCCAGGGCCTCCGTTCCCGCCCCGCCACCGCCGCGACTCACCAGCAGCAGGTGCCGCACGCCGCGTGCGGTCACCAGGTGCCGGGCGATCTCGGTGCCGAGCGCCCCGGTACCGCCGGTGATCAGGACGGTTCCCTCCCGGTCCCAGTCGACCGGCTCCGCCCGCCCGGCGGTGGGTACCAGCCGGGGCACCCGCAGGGCTCCGGACCGCACGGCGAGTTGCGGCTCGCGCGCCGCGAGTGCGGCGGCCAGTGCCGGGGCCAGCGCGTCCGGCTCGTCGACGTCCACCAGGACGAACCGGCCGGGGTACTCCGCCTGGGCGGCCCGCACCAGGCCCCACACGGCCGCGCCGGTGAGATCGGGGACGTCGTCGCCGTCGTGCGGCGCGACGGCGCCACGGGTGACGACCGCGAGTCGCGCATGCTCCAACCTCGGGTCAGCCACCCAGTCCTGAAGGATCGTCAGAACCCTTTCCAGCGTGGGCCGCAGGTCGGCTCCTTCGGTGGACCGGGCGAGCCCCGGCGCACCGAAGCACGGCAGGACCACCAGCTCGGGCACCTCGCCGGACGCCCCTGAAGGCGTCCCTGGAGACATCCCCGAAGCCGTCTCGGAGGGCAGCTCTCCGATCAGCGACCCGAGGTCGGCGACGAGGCGGTCGGTGCCCCGGAGCAGGATGCCCAGGGTGTCCCGACCCAGCACGGCGTACCCGGGCGCGCTCCCGCCGGCGGGGGCGACAGGCTGCCAGTCGACCCGGAACAGCGCCTGCTGCCCGCCACGGGCCGCCCGCAACTGACGCTCGGACACCTGACGGAACGTCAACGAATCGACGGAGAGCACGAAGTCACCCGAGGCGTCGTGGGCCGTCAGCGACAGCGCGCCGTCGGCGGCCGGCACCAGCCGCACCCGCAGCTCCGCCGCACCCGCCCGGGCCACCCGCACGCCGCTCCAGGTGAACGGCAGCCCGGCCTCCGGCCGGATCAGCGCGGTGGCGTGGAGGACGGCGTCCAGCAGCGCCGGATGCACGGAGAAGAGGCCGGCCTGCGCGGCGACGTCCTCGGGCAGGCTCACCTCCGCCCAGAACTCGTCCTCGTGCCGCCACACCGACCGCAGCCCCTGGAAGGCGGGCCCGTACCCGAACCCGGCCTCCGCCAGGCGCGGGTAGAAGTCCGCGAGATCGACGGGCACGGCGTGCGCGGGCGGCCACCCGCCGGCCTCGGCACCGGGCAGGCCCGACACCGGCTCCCCGGGCACGGTTCCGGTCAGGACGCCGGTGGCGTGCCGCACCCAGGCGTCCTCGCCCCGACGGGCGTACACGCTGAACGGGCGGGCCCCGTGCTCGTCCTGTGCCGCCACGGCCACCTGGACCGCCACGCCCCCACGCTCCGGCAGGACGAGCGGCACCTCCAGCGCCAGTTCCGCGACCCGGTCACAGCCCACCTCGCGGCCCGCGCGTAGGGCACATTCGAGGAACGCCGTACCGGGCACCAGTGCGGTACCCGCGACGACATGGTCGGCGAGCCATTCCTGCGCCTCCAGCGCCAGCGTGCCGGTGAGCAGGCACCCGCCGGAGTCCGGCAGCTCCACCACCGCCCCGAGCAGCGGGTGCCCGGCGGCGCCGAAGCCCGCCGCCACCTGACCGGCCGACTGCGTGCCCTCCTTCAGCCAGTAGTGCCGCCGCTGGAACGCATAGGTCGGGAGGTCGACGGCAGGGCCCCGGGACCGGCCGAACACCGCGTCCCACGCGACCGAGGCGCCTCGGACGTGGGCGTGGGCGAGCGCCGTCAGCACGGACGCGGGCTCGTCCCGGTCGCGGCGCACCGACGGAACGAACACCCCCGCCGGTGCCACGGCCGACCCCATGGCGCTCAGGACGCCATCCGGGCCGAGCTCGACGAAGGTCTCGACGCCGTCGGCGTGCAGCGCGGACACCGCATCGGCGAACCGCACCGCCTTGCGGGCGTGCTCCACCCAGTACTCGGGCGTCGCGATCTCCTCCGAGACCGGAGCACCGGTGACGGTGGAGACGAACCGCAGGGTCGGCGACTCGAATGACAGGCCCGCGAGCACCTGACGGAACTCGTCGAGCATCGGCTCCATCAACGGCGAGTGGAACGCATGACTCACCCGCAGACGCCGCGAACGACGACCCGACAACGCCGCCACGACCCGCTCCACCGCTGGCCCGGCACCCGAAACCACCACCGACGTCGGCCCGTTGACCGCCGCCAGCGAAACGTCGTCGCCCAGCAGCGGCAGGACCTCCTCCTCCGTGACCTCCACCGCGACCATCACCCCGCCGGCCGGGAGCGCCTGCATCAGACGTCCACGCGCGGCGACCAGGGTGCACGCGTCCGCCAGCGACAGCACACCCGCCACATGAGCGGCCACGACCTCACCCACGGAATGACCCGCCACCGCGTCCGGCCGAACACCCCAGGATTCCCAGAGCCGGAACAACGCCACCTCGAAAGCGAACAGCGCCGGCTGGGCGATGCCCGTCCCCTCCAGGACCTCGGCGTCCGCACCGAAGAACTCCCCACGGATGTCGAGGAGTTCGAGGGCCTCGTCCAACGCCCTCGCGAACACCGGGAACCGCTCATACAGTTCGCTTCCCATACCGCCCCGCTGCGCGCCCTGCCCCGCGAAGAGGAACGCCCAACCCCCGTTCGTCGCACTGCCGGTGACCACACCCGCGCCGGGCTCGCCCGCCGCCAACGCCAACAGGCCCTGCCGCAGTTCGGCCGCGTCACCGGCCACCACCACCGCGCGGTGGTCCAACACCGCACGCGTCGTCGCCAACGCCTGCCCCAGGACGGCCACCGGGCTGTCCTCGACCAGCGGCGCCAGTCGCGCCGCCTGCGCACGAAGCGCGACCTCCCCGGCGGCGGACAGCACCACCGGCACCGGACCGGCCTGCACCGGCACCTCCACCGGCAGCTCCGCCGGCCCCTGCTCAAGGATCACGTGGGCGTTGGTGCCACTGATCCCGAACGAGGACACACCCGCCCTGCGAGGGCGGTCCACCTCGGGCCAGGCCGTCTGCTCGGTCAGCAGCCGCACCCCGCCCGCCGACCAGTCCACATGCGACGACGGCTCGTCCACGTGCAACGTCGCCGGAAGCACGCCATGGCGCATCGCCATCACCATCTTGATGACACCCGCCACACCCGCCGCCGCCTGCGTATGGCCGAGGTTCGACTTCACCGAGCCCAGCCACAACGGCTTCTGCCGCTCCTGACCGTAGGTGGCGAGCAACGCCTGTGCCTCGATCGGGTCGCCCAGCGTGGTGCCCGTCCCATGGCCCTCGACCGCGTCGACCTCGGCGGCGCTCAGCCGGGCGCTCGCCAGCGCCTGCCGGATCACCCGCTGCTGCGACGGACCGTTCGGCGCCGTCAGACCGTTCGACGCACCATCCTGGTTCACCGCGCTGCCACGCACCACGGCGAGTACCCGATGCCCGTTGCGCACCGCGTCCGACAGCCGCTCCACCAGCAGCACGCCCACACCCTCGGACCACCCCGTGCCATCGGCGGCCTGCGCGTACGACTTGCACCGACCGTCCAGCGCCAGCCCCCGCTGACGGCTGAACTCCACGAACGCCCCCGGCGTCGACATCACCGTCACACCACCGGCCAACGCCAGCGAGCACTCACCCTGCCGCAACGACTGCACCGCCAGATGCAACGCCACCAACGACGACGAACACGCCGTGTCGACGGTGACTGCAGGGCCTTCGAGACCGAACGTGTAGGACAACCGCCCGGACGCGATGCTGCCCGCGCTGCCGTTGCCGAGGTATCCCTCCAGTTCGTCCGGCACGGTGGACAGCCGCGACGCGTAGTCGTGGTACATCACCCCCGCGAAGACACCCGTATCGGTGCCGCGCACGGTGGCCGGATCGATCCCGGCCCGCTCGAACACCTCCCACGAGGTCTCCAGCAACAACCGCTGCTGCGGATCCATCGCCAACGCCTCACGCGGCGAGATCCCGAAGAACTCCGCATCGAAGTCCCCCGCGTCGTGCAGGAACCCGCCCTCCTTGGTGTAGAAGGTGCCGAGCTGGTCGGCGTCCGGGCTGTAGAGCGCGTCGAGATCCCAGTCACGGTTCTCCGGGAACAGCGAGATGCCCTCGTCGCCGGCCATCACCATGCGCCAGAGGTCCTCCGGCGAGGAGATTCCACCCGGGTAGCGGCATGCCATCCCGACGATGGCGATCGGCTCGTCCGCTGCCGGATTCACCGGCGAGGACGTCGAATCGAGCGCGGCCCGCCGCTGGTCGGCGTCCGGCCGTACCTCCACGAGCTGCGGGAGCAGGAAGCCCGCGAGCTCGGCCGGATTGGGGTAGTCGAAGATCAGCGTCGTGGGGAGTGACAGGCCGGTGGCCTTGTTGAGCCGGTTGCGCAGGTCCACGGCGGTCAACGAGTCGAATCCCAGCTCCGTGAACGCCCGGCCGGCCGGAATTCCGCCCGTCGTCCCGTGGCCCAGGACACCGGCGATCTCCGTCCGCACCAGCGACAACAGCGCGGCAGCGCGCTCGGCCTCCGGCAGCCCCGCCAGCCGCTGCCGATACCCGGAATCCGGCCGGCTGCCGGGCAGTTCCGTTCGTGCCCGCGCCGGTACGAGTTCCCTCATCAAGGGCGCGAGCGAGTCGTTCGCCGCCTCGGTCCGCAGCGCGGCGGCGTCCAGGCGGATCGCCACCAGGTTCGGCTCCGTCGTGGCGAGTGCGGTGTCGAGGAGGTGCAGGGCGTCCTGGGTCTCCAACGGCAACACACCCTGACGCCGCATCCGAGCCCGGTCCGCCTCACTCAACCCCG